>JAGWIW010000162.1 GCA_028866015.1 Betaproteobacteria bacterium | reverse complement strand
TACCGGCGCACCCCTCCTGACCTTGAGCGGCTTGGCAGCGGCGTTTGGCGTCGCCTCCTGCTGCGGTCTGCCGTTCCTGTTGGCGACGGTTGGCCTCGGTTCCGCCTGGCTCGTTGGTGTCGCGACGCTCGCCGCACCCCATAGGACGTTGCTGCTTGCCGTATCGGCCACCTGCCTTCTGGCCGGCGCGGTGTTGCTGTGGCGACGCCGCCGGACGCTTGTACGGTCAAGACGGCCTGCGCCAAGCCCCTGTTCCGTGGTATGACCCTTGCAGGTCTTGCCGCTGGGGTCGCCCTGCTGGCGATTGGATATCTCTATGTCTGAGACATCTTTGATCCTGGAGTCGACAATTACTTGCCCGAACTGCGGGTTCGCGGCGACGGGGACGATACCAATGAACGCCTGCCAGCTCTCGGCCAGGACCGCGCGCGCTTTGGCGCTTGTCGGTCGCCGAGTGACCAGTAGGGCGCTCATTCAAGCGCTTTGAACGCCCCTCATGTCAGCCGCCCGGTCCGACAACAACAGCCC
Source organism: Betaproteobacteria bacterium (assembly GCA_028866015.1). Taxonomy (GTDB): domain Bacteria; phylum Pseudomonadota; class Gammaproteobacteria; order Burkholderiales; family Ferrovaceae; genus JAKBAT01. The sequence continues at coordinate 622 of JAGWIW010000162.1, read as the reverse complement.
CGTCGCCGCATCCTTGTTGAGCGGTTTCGAGAAGAAGTAGCCTTGCCCCAGGGCGCATCCCAGCCGCGCGAGCTGACCCGCCTGCTTTTCATTCTCGACGCCTTCGGCGATTGCCGTGATGTCCAGTGCCTTCGCGGTGTGCAGGAGCCCGCCGATCACCGCCGAGCCTGCGCCTTTTGGCGCGAGTCGGTCGACCAGGATCTTGTCGATCTTGATCATGTCGACCGGCATGGTTAGCAATGGCATGAGGAGGCCACCGCCGGTTCCGAAATCGTCGAGCGCGACGCGGAGGCCTTTATCGCGCAAGCCTTGGATCGCGCCAATGACGGATTGGTCGCGAAGCGCGGGATAGGCGCTCTCGGTGATTTCGATCACGAGGCGCTCAAGCGGCAGCCCACGCAATGCGTGCGCGGCTTCAATCTGCTGGTCGAGCCTGCCGCCATGAAAATCGGCAAGGGATACGTTCACCCCGATGTGTTCAACCGGAACGCCCCTTTCCGTCCAGTCGCGCACGTCGTGCGTCACGATTTCAAGCATCCGTTCGGTAAGCTCGCTGGCAACGTGAATATCAGCGGTTGCCTCACGAAACGCAGCCGCAGCAAGAATGCTGCCATTACTCATC
>JAGWIW010000161.1 GCA_028866015.1 Betaproteobacteria bacterium | reverse complement strand
ATCCCGGGAGGCTGGGGTTGAATACAGGTGCGGAGCAGCATGGCAACTCGCTTGGGGATGCTTACGGGCGCTGGCGCGGCAGCCTGCTCGGCCGGATCACCGATCGGCGCGAAGCGGAACTGATCGACGAGTTGATAGGCGACGTCCGTGGGCTCGAGGTTCTCGACGTCGGTTCCGGCGATGGTGCCCTGATGGCCGATCTTCACCGCAAGGGCGCAAAGGTCGCCGAGATCGATCCGGATGACGCCATGTTGGCAGCCGCCCGGCGGCGCGCCGACACTTCCGGACTAGCCTTCCGCTTGCTGCCCGGAACGGCGGAAGCACTGCCGTTCGCCGATGGCTCGTTCGACCGGGTCGTAGCCATAACGGTCCTCTGCTTCATCGACCGGCCCGATGAAGCATTCGCGGAAATGGTCCGTGTTCTCAGACCCGGTGGACAAATCATCCTGGGCGAACTCGGCAGGTGGAATGTCTGGGCGGCGGTCAGGAGAATGAAGGGCTGGCTCGGTTCGCCTGTCTGGCGCGCGGCGCGATTCAGGACGGCGGCGGAATTGCGGAACCTGCTGACGCGGCAGGGATTGCTGGTTCGCGCTGTCTGCGGAGCGATCTTCTATCCCCCTATCGGTCTTGCGGCCATGGCGATTGGCGCCATCGACGATTGGCTTGGTCGCAAGACGACCGCAGGCGCGGCTTTCATCGCGATCAAGGCGAAAAAGGGCTCGACCGGCGCATAGACCGTTCGCCCCGCCAGGTCGGCCGATGCTGCTGCGAATTCAAGAAATCAACCGAGTGAGACATTGCGGGCTGTGGCGGATTTTCGCTCATTCCGGCCCGAGCAGAAGAAGGTGGGGACTGATTCCGAGCCCTGTCGCAATACGTTCGATATTGTCGATCGACACGTTGCGTTCGCCTCGCTCGACGCCGCCGTAATAGGTCCGGTCCATTTCGATTTCGTGGGCAAAATCCTGCTGGCTCAGGCCGCGGGCCTGCCGGTAGCGGCGGACGTTCGTCGCAACAATGCTCCGGAGCAGACCAGGATGCGTGCGTTTCACACGGCATAAGTCCTCCCAGGATGGTTATAAGGCGACGGGTTTTAAGTATCATTTAACCCCGTGCGTGCAGAATGTGACTTCTCGAACCGCTGATCGGATTT
>JAGWIW010000074.1 GCA_028866015.1 Betaproteobacteria bacterium | reverse complement strand
CGCGACATCCTGCGCTACAACCCCCATGCCCTGATCGAAGGCATGATCATCGGCGCCTACGCCATGGGCGCCACGCGGGGCTACAACTACATCCACGGCGAAATCTGGTCGGTCTACCAGCGTTGCGAAGAGGCCCTGCAGGAAGCACGCGATGCGGGTTTCCTGGGGCGCAACATCCTGGGCACGAACTTCTCCTTCGAGTTGTTCAACCATCACGGCTACGGTGCCTACATCTGCGGCGAGGAAACTGCGCTGCTCGAATCCCTCGAAGGCAAGAAGGGCCAGCCTCGCTACAAGCCGCCGTTCCCTGCCACCTATGGTCTGTACGGCAAGCCCACCACCATCAACAATACGGAAACCTTCGCCAGCGTGCCCTGGATCATCCGCAACGGCGGCGAAGCCTTCCTCGACCTGGGCAAACCCAACAACGGCGGCACCAAGATTTTCTCGGTGTCGGGTCACGTGGCCAAGCCGGGCAACTACGAAGTGCCCCTCGGCACGCCGTTTGCCAGACTGCTGGAAATGGCGGGCGGCATGCGCGATGGGCGCAAGCTCAAAGCGGTCATTCCGGGCGGCTCTTCCATGCCTGTGCTGCCCGGCGACGTCATGATGCAGACCGACATGGACTACGACTCCATTGCCAAGGCGGGGTCGATGCTGGGATCCGGCGCCGTCATCGTCATGGACGAGACCACCTGCATGGTGCGCGCACTGGAGCGCCTGTCCTATTTCTATCACGAGGAGTCCTGTGGCCAGTGTACGCCGTGTCGCGAAGGCACCGGCTGGCTGTACCGGGTGGTGCATCGCATCGAGCACGGCCAGGGACGCATGGAAGACCTCGACCTGCTGCTGTCGGTGAGCGACAACATCCAGGGGCGCACCATCTGCGCCCTGGGCGATGCGGCCGCCATGCCCGTGCGCAGTTTTGTCAATCATTTCCGTTCGGAATTCGAGCACCACATCACCCACAAGCGGTGTCTGGTGGGCTCGTCCGAACGCCAGGAAAAGGTGGCGTAAACGATGGCGCTTTTGAATATCGAAATCGACGGCCAGTCCACCCAGGTGGAAAGCGGACGCACCGTGATGGATGCGGCGCGCAAGCTCGGCATCAAGATCCCCCACTTCTGCTATCACCGCAAGCTGTCCATCGCGGCCAACTGCCGCATGTGCCTGGTGCAGGTGGAAAAGGCGCCCAAGCCCCTCCCGGCCTGCGCCACTCCGGTGGTGGAAGGCATGAAGGTGCAGACGCATTCCGACTACGCCGTGAAGGCGCAGAAGGGGGTGATGGAATTCCTGCTCATCAATCACCCGCTTGATTGCCCTATCTGCGACCAGGGCGGCGAATGCAAGCTGCAGGACCTGAGCGTGGGTTACGGCGGTGGCGCGTCGCGCTACCAGGAGCGCAAGCGCGTGGTGTCCAACAAGGATCTGGGATCGCTCATTTCCACCGACATGACGCGTTGCATCCTGTGTACCCGCTGCGTGCGCTATGGCCAGGAAATCGCAGGCATCATGGAACTGGGCGTGGGTGGACGGGGCGAACATTCCGAAATCCTCGCCTTCATGGACCTGACGGTGGACTCTGAAGTCTCCGGCAACGCCATCGACCTCTGCCCGGTGGGTGCCCTCACCAGCAAGCCGTTTCGCTTCAAGGCCCGTTCCTGGGAGCTCGCTGACCATCCCGGCGTCAGCCCGCACGATGGCCTGGGCACCAACCTGGAAGTGCAGGTCAAGCTCAACCGCGAAGTGGTGCGGGTGCTGCCGCGCAACAACGATGCCGTCAACGAATGCTGGCTGTCCGACCGCGACCGCTTTTCCTACCAGGCGCTGCACAGCGAGGACCGCCTGACGCGTCCCATGGTCAAGCGCAACGGCCAGTGGGTGGAGGTGCAGTGGGCCGAAGCCCTGCAGGCGGCCGTGGACGGCCTCGACGCGGTGCGCAAGACGCACGGCCCCGAAGCCCTGGGCGCCCTCCTGAGCCCGCACCAGACGCTGGAGGAACTGTTCCTCGCGCAGAAACTCATGCGCGAGCTGGGGGTGCACAACATCGACCATCGCCTGCGCCAGACCGACTTCTCGCTGGATCCCCTGCAGCACGGCGCCCCCTGGTTGGGCATGCCGGTGGCGGACTGGTCGGCCCTCAAGTCCTGTCTCATCGTGGGCAGCGCCCTGCGCCAGGAACAGCCCTTGCTGTCCGTGCGCCTGCGCCGCTCGGCGGGGCAGGGGGCGCGCGTGCACCTGGTCAATCCTTTTGCCGATGATCTCGCCATGCCGCTGGGCGCGCAGCTCATTGGCAAACCCAGCGAATTGCCGGGCCTGCTGGCCCAGGTGGTGCAGGCCGTGGCCCAGCGCAAGGGCATGCCCATGCCGGCAGCCCTGCAGCCTCTTTCCAGCGGCCAGCCTTCCGCCCAGGCCGACGCCATTGCGGAAAGCCTGCTGCGCGAATCGGGCAGCGCCGTCATGCTGGGGCACCTGGCCCAGCACCATGCCCAATTTGGCACCCTGTACGCCCTGGCCCAGGCCCTGGCCCAGTTGCTGGACTGCCCCATGGGCGTGCTGGGCGAAGCCGCCAACAGCGTGGGCGCCTATCTGGCCGGTGCCGTGCCCCATCGCGGGCCGCTTGGCACCCATGCCGCCACCGGCCTTGACGCCCAGGCCATGCTGCGCACGCCGCGCAAGGCGTATCTGGTCATGGGGCTGGAACCGCAGCTCGACAGCGCCGATCCCGCAGCCACCCTGGCGGCCCTCCAGTCGGCCGAGTGCGTGGTGGCCCTGACCGCGTTCAAGGGGCAGGCTCCCGAATGGGCCACCGTGCTGCTGCCCGTTGCCCCGTTCACCGAAACGGCGGGCACCTACGTCAGCATGGAAGGGCGTGTGCAGTCCTTCAACGGCGTGCTGGCGCCCCAGGGTGACGCCCGCCCGGCCTGGAAAGTGCTGCGCGTGCTGGGCAACCTGTTCGATCTGTCCGGCTTCGATTTTGAGTCCATCGCAGATGTGCGCACGGAAATCACCCCGGACCTTTCGGTGGTGGTGCCGCAGACGCTCGGCAACGGCCTGTCCGGCCTGCCGCCCCTCAAGGTGCGCGCATCGCTTGGCACCATCGAGCGCATCGGCGACGTCCCGGTTTACCATGCCGACCCGCTCGTGCGGCGTTCGCCTGCCCTGCAGGCCACCCGCCTGGCGCAGACCGTGCAGGTGACGGTGCATCCCCAGCTGGGGCAGCGCCTGGGCCTTGCGGCTGGCGTCACGGTGCGCGTACGCCAGGGTGATGGCACTGCGGAACTGCCGCTGGCCTTCGATGCCGGCATCCCGGAAGGCTGCGCCCGCATTCCCGCGGGACACCCTCTCACGGCAGGGCTCGGTGACGCGCTCGGCATGGTCGCATTGGAGGCCCTCGCATGATGGTTCCTCAATCGGTACAGGCAATTTTCGGGCCGTTCTGGCCGGTGGTGTGGGATCTGGTCAAGATCGTGGTGATCGTGCTGCCGCTCATGGGTGCCGTGGCCTATCTCACCCTGATCGAGCGCAAGGTCATCGGCTACATGCAGATCCGCATCGGTCCCAACCGCGTCGGCCCCTATGGCCTGCTGCAGCCCATCGCCGACGCCATCAAGCTGCTCATGAAGGAAATCGTGGTGCCCACGGGCGCCAACAAGCTCCTGTTCGCCATGGCCCCGATGCTGGCCATCATGCCGGCGCTGGCAGCCTGGGCCGTGGTGCCGTTCACGCCCGAGCTCGTGCTTGCCAACGTGGACGCGAGCCTGCTCTACATCATGGCCATCACTTCCATGGGGGTGTACGGCGTGGTGCTGGCGGGATGGTCCTCCAACTCCAAGTACGCGTTCCTGGGTGCGCTGCGTTCCGCCGCCCAGATCGTCTCCTACGAAATCGCCATGGGCTTTGCCCTGGTGACCGTGCTCATGATGTCCCACAGTCTCAACCTGGTGGACATCGTCAAGGCCCAGCACGGGTCCTGGGGCGCGTTGCAGTGGAACTGGGTGCCGCTGCTGCCCATGTTCGTGGTGTACGTCATTTCGGGAACCGCCGAAACCAACCGCGCGCCTTTCGACGTGGCGGAAGGGGAATCGGAAATCGTGGCCGGTTTCCACGTGGAATATTCCGGCATGGCCTTCGCCATCTTCTTCCTGGCCGAATACGCCAACATGATCCTGATTGCGGCGCTCGCCTCCCTCCTGTTCATGGGGGGCTGGCTGTCGCCCGTGCCGTTCCTGCCGGACAGCATCCTGTGGCTGTTCGCCAAGATGAGTTTCGTCCTGTTCCTGTTCCTGTGGTTCAGGGCCACCTTCCCGCGCTATCGCTATGACCAGATCATGCGCCTGGGCTGGAAGGTTTTCATTCCGGTCACGCTGGTGTGGTTGGTGCTGGTGGGCCTGCTGATGCAGGAACCGCTGCGCGGCCTGCCCGTGCTTAATCTCTGGTTCCACTGATCGAGGAGTAGCCCATGGGAGCCATCAAGGAATTCGTCAAAAGCTGGACCCTCACCGAGCTCCTGAAAGGGATGACGGTGACGGGGCGCCATTTCCTGGCACGCAAGATCACGGTCCAGTACCCCGAGGAAAAAACCCCGCAATCGCCGCGTTTCCGCGGTCTGCATGCCCTGCGCCGCTATCCCAACGGCGAGGAGCGCTGCATCGCCTGCAAGCTGTGCGAAGCGGTGTGCCCGGCCATGGCCATCACCATCGAGTCGGAACAGCGGGCCGACGGCACGCGCCGCACCACGCGCTACGACATCGACCTCAGCAAGTGCATTTTCTGCGGCTTCTGCGAGGAATCGTGCCCGGTGGACTCGATCGTGGAAACCCGCATTTTCGAATACCACGGCGAGCAGCGCGGCGACCTGCTGATGACCAAGGAAAAACTGCTGGCCGTGGGCGATCGCTACGAAGCCCAGATCGCCGCTGACCGTGCGGAAGACGCACGCTACCGATAAGGGACTCCCAAGGTGATCGATTTTCCCATCCTGATTTTCTCCGCCTTCGCCCTGGTGCTGCTGGCCGCCGGCGTGGGCGTGATCACGGCGCGCAATCCGGTGCATGCGGCGCTTTTCCTGGTCCTGGCCTTCTTTACCGGCTCCGGCCTGTGGCTGATGCTGGAAGCCGAATTCCTGGCCATTGCCCTGGTGCTGGTGTACGTGGGCGCAGTCATGGTGCTGTTCCTGTTCGTGGTGATGATGCTCAACATTGACCTCGACCGGCTGCGTGAAGGCTTCTGGAAGCACCTGCCGCTGGGCGCAGGCGTGGCCCTGCTGATGGTGGCGGAAATGCTGCTGGTGGTCACCAGCAAGCAGTTCAGTACGTTGGGCAGCAGCCTGCCGCCTTCCCCCGGCAACATCAGCAACACCCGTGAACTGGGGCTCGTGCTGTACACGGACTATGTCTACCCCTTCGAACTGGCGGCCGTGATCCTGCTGGTGGCGATCGTGGCGGCCATTGCCCTCACCCTGCGTCGGCGCAAGGACAGCAAGCACCTGGATCCTGCCTGGCAGGTTCGCGTGCGGGCAAGCGACCGCATCCGCATCGTGTCCATGCGCTCTGAAAAGGACCAGTGATGATCAACCTGACCGATTACCTGATGCTGGGCGCCGTGCTGTTTGCCATCAGCGTGGTGGGGATTTTCCTCAACCGCAAGAACGTCATCATCCTGCTCATGTGCATCGAGCTCATGCTGCTGGCGGTGAACCTCAACTTCGTGGCCTTTTCACACTACCTGCACGACACCGCCGGGCAGGTGTTCGTGTTTTTCATCCTGACCGTGGCGGCGGCCGAGTCGGCCATCGGTCTTGCGATCCTGGTCGTCCTGTTCCGGAACATCCGCTCCATCAATGTGGATGACCTGAACAGCCTGAAGGAATGAGCCCCATGAGCATGCATAGCCTTTATCTGCTGGTTCCCCTGGCCCCCCT
>JAGWIW010000160.1 GCA_028866015.1 Betaproteobacteria bacterium | reverse complement strand
GCCCAGATGAAAACCTGGGTGTTTGCCATCCTCAAGAACAAGATCGTGGACATCCTGCGCGAACGCGCGCGCCAGCCGCAGGCCACGGCCGCCATCGAAGAGATTCCCGACGACGCCTACGACGACCTGTTCGACGAGCGTGGCCACTGGCGCGACGAGACCAGTCCCACCGCCTGGGGCAACCCGGAAGCGAGTCTGAACAGCCGGCAGTTCTGGCAGGTGCTGGAAATCTGCCTGACGCGCCTGCCCGAGAAAACCGCCCGGGTGTTCCTGATGCGCGAAGTGCTGGGGCTGGAAACCGAAGAAATCTGTAAGGAACTGGTCATGAGTCCGACCAACTGTATGGTGGTGCTGCACCGGGCGCGCATGGGATTGCGGCTGTGCCTGGATGACCGGTGGTTCCACGGAGAGACGCGCAATGCTTAACTGTAAGGAAGCGACCACCCTGATGTCCCGCGGCATGGACGGCAAACTGACCCTGTGGCAGAAGGCCGGCCTGCGCCTGCACCTCATGGCCTGCGACGGCTGCACCCACTTCAGCCGCCAGATCGGATTCCTGCGCGAAGCCCTGCGCCGGCTGCCGGAGGAGGGAGGCGAGCGGCCCGGGGAGTAGCGCCGCCGCGGCCCTGCCACTTTGCCTTTCTTGATCCTGCCCTGTACATTGACAGCCACTTTAAAAGAAGCCTGGCTGTGTAATTCTCGTGGAATCTAAAAACCCTTTGCCTTCAACCCCAATGCCGCTCGTGAGCGTGGTGGTGCGCAGCATGGACCGCCCGACGCTGGCGCGCGCGCTCGCTTCGGTGGGAAACCAGACCTATTCCCAGGTGGAAGTGGTGGTGGTCAATGCGCGCGGCGCCGCCCATTCCCCCTTGCCGCCTGCCGGCGCCTTGCCCGTGCGCCTGGTGGACCCGGGCGTGCCTCTGCCGCGCAGCCGGGCGGCCAACGTGGGCCTGCAGGCCGCGCGCGGCGACCTGCTGGTGCTGTTGGACGACGACGACTGGTTCGATCCGCCCCATCTGGAGCGGCTGGTGGCCGCCCTGCGACAGCATCAGGACAGCGTGGCAGCCTATGCCGGCGTGCGCTGCCTGCACGAGGAGAACGGCGCGGTCACCGAGGGCCGGGTATTCGACGAACCGTTCGATCCGGTGCGCCTGCTGGC
>JAGWIW010000159.1 GCA_028866015.1 Betaproteobacteria bacterium | reverse complement strand
GACGAGCCGGAGCTTTTCCGCCGCCAGCGCTGGGTCGTCGTCCCACACCGTGACCGTGGCAGTCACATATGCCTGGCCGACATGATCGGCGCCGAGTTCCTGCAGCGCTGCATCGGCATCGGCGGCCTTGTTCGAGGCATCGCTGTCGAGCAGCGTCGATGCCTCGTTGGTCATCACTTCCTTGAGGATCGCGGCGACCGACTTCCGCTTGGCGAACCACTGCCGCCGGATCTTGCCGAGCAACCTGGTCGCATCGGTCTTGTCGAGCATCACCGCGCGGGTCGACCAGCGATAGGCGAAGGCGAGCCGGTTGAGTTCGTCGAGCAAGCCCGGAAAGGTCGCACTCGGGAAGCCGACCACGGTCAACGTGCGCAGATGCGTCCGGCCCAGACGCGGTTCGAGCCCGCCGGTCAGCGGCTCGTCGACAAGCAGCGCATCCAAGTGCATCGGCACTTCGGGGACGCGGACCCGGTGATTGCGGGTCGACACGCAGCTGTGCAGGTAGGTCAGCGTCTCGCTGTCATCGAGCCAGGCGACCTCGGGGACGAAGCCTTCGACCAAACGCAGCAGCCGATCGGTCCGGTCGACGAACAGATCGAGCAGTTCCTTGGGGTTGATCCCCTTCTCGGCCTTGCCTTCGTAGAGCCAGCTTTCGGCGCGGGCCGCATCCTCGGCCGGTGGCATCCACAGCAGCGTCAAGAAATAGCCGCTCTCGAAATGCGCGCCTTCCTCGGCGAACTGTGCGGCACGTTCGCGCTCGACCAGCGCCGAAGCCGGGTCGGGGAACAGGCCGTCGGGGTAGTCCTGCGCCGGGCGGCGCACCGCCTCAACGAAGATCGCCCAGCCCGAACCCAGGCGGCGCAGCGCAGAGTTGAGCCGCGCGGTCGTCGCGATCAGTTCGGCGGGCGTCGCGCTATCGAGATCGGGACCACGGAACCGGGCCGAACGCTGGAAGCTGCCGTCCTTGTTGAGCACCACGCCCGGTGCGACCAGCGCTGCCCAGGGCAGGAAGTCCGCGAGCCGGTCGGCCTTGTTCCTGTATTCGCGAAGCGAGAGCATCGGCTCAAACCCTCAGATAGTTGGGAAAGCGCAGATGCCGCCGCGCGACATCGACGAATTGCGGATCGCGCCGCGCCGCCCAGACCGCGACCATGTGGCCGAGCGCGA
>JAGWIW010000073.1 GCA_028866015.1 Betaproteobacteria bacterium | reverse complement strand
GACGGCCTCACCGTCGCCTTCCCGGGCACGAACAACGTCGCGTGCTGGCTGGCCGACCTGGACGTAGCCCTGACCACCGTGCGCGGCATGGGGAGGGTTCACGCGGGCTTCTGGGGCGCGTATGCCTCGATCGAGGGCCCGCTGATGGATCAGTCCCCAGAAGTCACCTGCGGGCACTCAGAGGGCGCTGCCCTGGCTCTCCTGTACGGCGGGGCCCTATGCCTGGCAGGAAAGCCACCGAAGGCCGTGTACGCCTTCGAGCCGCCCCGGGTGTCCATCGATGGCGTCCTGGCCAAGCTGTTCCAACGCTGCGGCGTCCAGCTGCTGCTGACCCAGAACGGTGAGGATGTGGTTCCACAGATTCCACGCCTTCTGCACACCTGGCAACACCCCGGGGAACTGACCAGGATCGGGAAGGCGTATGAACCGTTCCCGAACGTTGAAGACCACCTTATAGAGCACGTCATCGAGGCGCTGAGTGGCTAATTCTGTCCACGGAGAAAATCATGGCAGTAGGTGACATTCATTCAAAAGCACGTGGGAGCGGTGCCCGCTATAACGACGGCAAGATTCCGTTGGAGCTGATCCCTCTCGGCATCATTGCCGAGCAGCTGCGGCGAGCGGCTGGCGAATCGCCAATGGTTGTGTGCCTGGAAGCGCTTGGGCGATTCCAAACGACCGGCGATAAAGTCCACGTCATGGAGGCAATTGAGGCCATTGGTGCTGCCTGGGACGAATGTGCTGCGGTCTTTGATTATGGGCGAGGCAAGTATGACGAATGGAATTGGGCCAAAGGCATGGCTTGGAGCATTCCGCTTGCTTGTGCCGCTCGCCATATCGTGGACGGCTTGATGGCCGGCGAGTTGCTGGATCCAGAGTCCAGGCTGGCGCATCGAGGCCACCTCCTGTGCAACCTGGTGATGCTTTACACGTTTGTGGACACGTATCCGGAAGGCAATGATTTGCCGGTAGGGATGCTGGCATGAGCCAGACAAAACTGTCAAGTCTCTACGAAGCTTTGATCAATATCCTCATTGGTTACATGGTCAATTTCGCGGCTAATTTTCTGATTCTTCCGGTGTTTTTTAACGTGGTGGTGGATTGGAAAACCAACCTTATGATGGGCATTCCCTACACCTTCGTCTCAATAGCCAGGCAATACGCTATTCGACGATGGTTTAACGCCAGAATCCATAGGGCAGCAAAACGATTGGCTGGGGAGACGTGATGGCGCGAACTCCTTCCCGGGTTCAAATGCCTAGAACAGATGTCTGCGGTGCCTGCGAATTCTGCAGCCCGCACCCGGACAAGCGTGATCAATATCAGTGCTGGGGAGTGCTGCCAGTCTGGTTGCCCGATGAGGAACGTTTCGATCGAAAAGCAGCTGATGTGGATCCTGCAGAACGTAAGTGTGGTCTCTACAGCCCAAGGAAATCTTCCTGATGAGCAAACAGATCAGCGATGAAGCCTTCATTGAGGCTTGGAACCGGTGCGGCGGCTCCCCAACGGCCGTATCCAAGGATCTGGGGATTGGTGTTCGTGCCGTTTACGACCGCCGAAACATGATCGAAGCCCGTTGCAATATCAAACTGAAGACGAACTCTGCCAATCCGGCCTATCAGAATCCTGCTGCGGCCGAACTGCAGTCCGAAATCAGAACTCTCAAGGCCCAACTGGACGCCGTCAAGAGAGAGACGCTGGACCAGGAATACGTCAGGCGCAAGATTTTCAAGATGGCAGAGGCCAATGTGACGCAACCCTCCTGGCTGCTGCCGGCGAAAGCGCCCAAGGGGAGCCCTGGCGTACCCACCCTGCTGGCCTCAGACTGGCACTGGGGAGAAATCGTTGATCCGTCCCAGATCAACGGCGTCAATGAGTACAACCTGGAAATTGCCCATCGACGCGCTAGGCGCCTGATCGAAACCACCATCAGCCTGCTGAAGCATCACATGGTGAACCCGGACTATCCTGGCATCGTTTTTGCGCTTGGCGGGGATATGGTATCCGGTGACATTCACGAAGAACTGATGGCCACCAACGAAGTGGAAATCATGCCCGTGGTGCTGGACCTATTCGGGGTGCTGTGCTGGTGCATCGAGACCCTGGTCGATCATTTCGGCCGCGCCTTCGTCCCGTGCGTCGGCGGCAACCATGGGCGCAACACCCACAAGATCAGGGCAAAAGGTCGAAACCATACCTCATTCGATTGGCTTCTCTATTGTTTCCTTGCCAAGCGATTCGAGGGCGATAAGCGCGTCACGTTTCAGATTCCGAACGGGTCTGACGCATCGTTTGCGGTGTACGGCCATCGTTACTTGTTGACGCATGGCGATCAGTTCCGAGGGGGCGATGGCGTGATCGGCGCCTTGGGACCCATCATTCGCGGCGACCATCGCAAGCGCACCAGGCAGTCTCAAATCGGTTCCGAGTACGACACGATGCTGCTGGGTCACTGGCACCAGCTCATTCAGTTGCGGCGGTTAATTGTCAACGGCTCTTTGGTTGGTTACAACGAATACGCATACATCAACAATTTCCCTTACGAGCCGCCTCAGCAAGCACTCTGGCTAACACACCCGGAGCGCGGCATCACGTTTTCGATGCCGGTGCAGGTTGAAGGTAGGGTCGAGCATAAAAGCTCTTCGTGGGTGAGTTGGGTAGAAGTGGCATAACAGGCAAAAAGAGAGGCAATCATGGCAGGCATCATCAATACCGCGCTTTCCCCGGCATCCACGACCGGAACCACGGCCACAAATCCGGCGTCGGCAACGACGACTTACAACTCGTCCAATCCGAATTACAGTCAGTCCGCATGGACGGCTGCCAATACGGCCCTCAAGAACAACAACCCTGGCCAGATCCAGGATCTGATCAACGCAAACGGGTGGACTAGTGCCGAACAGGCTGCGCAGGCATTGGGGATTGCTCCAAGTGATGTGAACGGCTACATGCAGGCGCATAACCTGAATTTCTCCAGCGGGACTGGCCCAAACATCGCCGCGAACCCAACGGCCTACGACACCACGGCAGCAAGCGTGTGGGGTAACGATGTCCCGGGAGTTCAGTCTAACATCAATGCGAACGGCTGGACGAATGCACAGGATGCGGCTAAAGCGCTGGGGATTGACCCCAATACCGTCCAGCAATATGTGGAAAAGAACGGTCTGCAGTGGGCTCCCGCTGCCCCCAACCCGAACGTCAGCATTCCCGTCACAAACGCTACGGCTTCACAGGTCAACCTCAATGCCCCTGGCATGACGATTGCCGGCGAGATTGGGAAATATCTGGACCCCAACTCCGAAACCAACCAGATGCTGAAAACCAAGGCGCTGGAAGCTGCCAATGGGGTGGGGACGCTCAACAGCTCCATGACGGATTCGGCCATCAGCAACGGCATCATTGCCAATGCTCAGGCCATGGGAGCCGCTGACCAGGGCGTGTACGCGAATGCTGCCGGCCAGAATGCCAACATGGGCACGCAGGTCAGCCTGGCGAATTCCCAAGCCGCGAATGCCGCGGCCCTCCAGGCCGCGCAGATTCAATCCCAGCAGCTCATGCAGCAGATGAGCAATGAGAATCAGGTAGGGCTCACGAACCTGCAGAACCAGAACAAGACGCTCCTGCAGTCCAGCTCGGTTGCGCTCAATACCTACCAGAGCCTGCTGCAGCAGATTTCCCAGATTCAGCAGAATGCTTCTCTGGACCCCGCAACGCGCGCGGCCATGATTCAGTCCCTGATCAACGAAACCGCGAGTGCCATGCAGGACCAGTCATCGATCACCGGACTCAACATTGGCGCGAACTACAACAACCTGACGGCCTCCACTGGCACCACGGGGGCTGCGAGTATCGCATGATCACATTCCAGATCGAATCGTATAAAAAGGCCCGCGAAAATGGGCTGATCGAGATGCACTATCAGGAAATCGCGTCCGACAAACACGCGATCCCGCTGGAACCCGACTGGGATGCCTACGATGCCCTGGAGGCGTCCGGAAACCTGGCGTGCATGACAGCACGCGATGAAGGCGTCCTGATTGGATACGCCGTGTTCATCCTGCGCTGGCACCTGCATTACCGCACCACGAAGTTCGCGGCCAACGATGTGATTTTCCTGCACCCGGCTTACCGCAGGGGCACCACGGTTGGACGCGACCTGATCCGCAAGGCCGAACAGGAACTGCGCGAATACGGGGTGGACAAGATTCAGTGGCACGTCAAGTGCTACCAGGACTGGTCGCCCATCCTTCGCCGGATGGGCTACATCAACGAAGAAGTGCTCTGCACCAAATTGCTTAGGAGCTGATTATGGGCGCATCGGTTGCGATTGTTGGATCATGGCTTGTCGGGGATGCGGTCACCGCTGCCGGCGTGGCCAGTGTTGCTGGTGCCGTGGCCGAAGCTGGGGCGGCCCTTGCTGTCACGGGAGTAGTTACCGGCAGCAAGACCCTCCAGAACATTGGCGGCACGATGGCTGTAGCTGGCGGCGTTACAGACCTGGGGGCGATGGCGGTCAATGCTTTTGATGCCGCGCCGGCCGTGGCCGACGCCACGCAAGGGACTGCTGCAACGACCACGGATACAGCAGCCTCAAGCGGGTCGGCGATGCCCGTCAACGACAGTTTCACGGGTGCCGCACCGGCAAGCCAGGGCATCATCGGGCAGACCGTGGTTGACCCCACCGCCCTGACCGCTGATCCCGCCAGCACGTTGAGCACGATGCCAACCACGCAAGTGCCTGGTGTTACACCTGCGGTTCCCGGTGCGGGGCCTGTCACGACTGGAGGTATCCCATTCGACAATCCAGCGCTGCCCACGGGTTCCGGAACCCTTCCGGCTTCCATGAGTTCGACGGATGTCGCCAATTACAACAACGCACTGCAGGAAGGGCTCAAGAGCGGCGATATTACCACCTGGTTCAAGAGTCTGGATCCGGCCACCAAGGCCATCGTGACATCTGGCCTGGTGCAAACGGGGGGCGCTGCGCTGGGCGGACTCTCCAGTGCATTCACGGCCCAGGAACAACTCCAGCTGGCACAACTCAAGAACAGCCAGGATTTCCAGAAGTACGCGACCGCCATGGGCAACCTGAACAGCGCGCCCACCCAGTCTTTTACCGGCACACCGGTGGGGCAGCCGGCGCAACCTCAAAATCTGCTGACCGGCCAAGCGCCCGGTCTCATCAACTCAAAGCTCCTGGGAGGTTAAGATGCCCGGCATCATCCAATCAGCGCAAAGTTCACCCATCAAGGATCCGACCCTCAATAAGCTCGCCCAGAGCGTCGAAGGTAAGGTCAGCGCCGCGCTGCGCCCCCAGCTGATGGCCACCATCGTTTCTGGGATGCAGGTCATGTTCAGCCAGCAAACGGCCGGCATGCTGAAGCAGAGGCTGTCCACCGCAAACCCCGACCAAACGGTGCCCCAGGGGATCGCGCAGCTCATGGCGGTCGTTTACAAGGAATCCGGCCGCAAGATGGACATCCGAATCGCGGCCCCTGCCGCCATCGTGCTCATGTGCCATGCGCTTGACTTCGGGGAGCAGACCGGAATCACGCAGCCCATGAATGCGCAGCAGTTCGCCCAGCTGGCACAAGACACCGCCATGGCCGTGCTGAAAGTGTTTGGCATTGGCCAACCCCAAATCGATGCCGCCGTTCAGCGTGGCCAAGGAGCTCAAAATGGGAATGCTTGATGCTTTGATGGTAGGGGCCGCGTCTGGCGCCGGGAATGGCATAGCAGGCGCCGCATCGGAATATGGGAAGTTTTCCGAATTGCAGGCCCTGGATGACGCGAGGGCCAATCTGGAAGTGGAAAAGGCGCGCCGCATTCAGGAAAACACGATAGCCGCCACGAATGCCGACCAGGCCAACACGGGGCAGATTTTCAATGAGGCTTTTCGGCAAGCGGCTGGATTCGAGCCCGGTACGCTGCCGCCGCAGGTGCTTCCGGCTGCCGCCGCAACGAGTAGCGCCCCCTCCGCGGCATTGACTGCTGCCCCGAATGCTGGAAATACAGCCGGAGCC
>JAGWIW010000158.1 GCA_028866015.1 Betaproteobacteria bacterium | reverse complement strand
TGGCGCCGAACATCATGCCGAACAGGGCCGAACTGGCCATGAAACCGGCAGTCGATGCGTTCACGCCCATCTGCTGCATGATGGACGGCAGGGCGATGCCCACCACGGCGATGTCATAGCCGTCGATGATGAGAATCAACAGGCACCACAGAAGCACCTTGGCATGAAAGCGGTTGAAGCGAGCGTCGTCGGCGAGCTTCTGCATGTCGATTTGGCACACGTGTTTGTCTCCTTTGGGTTAGGCTCTGGATCGTGGGGCGGCGGTCATCGCCGCTCCGCTACATGTCGTCCAGCGCACACAAGGAATCCTAGGTGCCGGTGCTGCGAGCCGCGATGACGAAGCGCCCCGATCGAATGACAAACGGCCCCTTTCTGAGAGCACTGTTCAAGTGCGCCAAGAGGTCAGGCGTCAAGCTGAATATGGTCGCCCGTGCGGCTGATATTCCAGCACGAAGGGCGCTTCTGCCTGCTGGGAACACCCCGGCAGTGTTGGGTGCCCAGGGGCTCACGCCCCATCGTCGGCGCACGCCTCAACGCCAGACCCTGTACGCCTTCGCCGCCGTCAGCACGCACGATGGCGTGATTGACTCTCTGGTGCTGCCCTGGGCCAACGCTGAGACGATGCAGGTGTTCCTGGCCGAGATGGCGCGACGCCATGCCGTCGAGTTCATCATGATGGTCATGGATCAGGCGGGTTGGCACATCGCGGGTCACTTGGATGTGCCACAGAATATGCGCCTAGAGTTTCTGCCAGCCTTGAGCTGAACCCGGTCGAGCATCTGTGGAAGGTGCCGTGCCAGGATTGGTTTGCCAACACGGTGTTCAAAGAACTGGAGGCCGTACACGACGCGCTGGTGCAAGGACTCATTGCTCTCGAAACACATCAGCAAAGAACCCAGTCAATGACAGGCTTGATTGGGTTACTTCTATATCCTTGAGGGCAAATTAGTGCATCAGGCGAGCCGATAGCGCATTGCACCGTCTTCGTCTTCTGCAGACACGATTTCCCCACGCTGGTCGAGATAGTTTAGGTGGGCGAGCGTCTCTCCGGTCGCGAGGTTGAGGTGCATTTGCTCCGCAACAATGGACGAACGGTACAGGGCGCGAACCAGGTCGATGACCCTCAGAGGCTGCACAAGTTGTTGCCTGACGCGGTCGGTGCCTCTGACGGTGCTCGCACGC
>JAGWIW010000021.1 GCA_028866015.1 Betaproteobacteria bacterium | reverse complement strand
CAGGAAGCCCGCCTGCACCTGGCCTGGGCGGCGGGCCTGGCCATCGTCACGCTGCTGGCCGTGATCTGGCTTTTTGCCGGCAGGTATTTCTCCCTCACGGATGGCGTGCAGGTGCTGCGCGAGGTGACTGCGGACATGGCCGGGGGCAACCTGCAGCGGCGCGCGCGCGTGGCTTCCCGTGACGAACTGGCCGAAGTGGGGGCGCGTTTCAATGCCATGGCGGAAGCGCTGGCCGGGGTGGTGTCGCAGGTGAAGGACAGCGCCGGCCAGGCGCGCGATTCTTCCGCCACGCTGTCGGAGGCGGCGCAGCAGATCGCGCGCTCTTCGCGCCTGCAGTCGGAATCGGCCCAGTCCACCGTGGCCTCGGTGGAACAGGTGAGCGTGAGCATCGGCCACGTGGCCGACAATGCAGTGGACGCCGTGTCCGATTCCCAGGCCGCCAGCCATTCGGCGGACGAAGGGGAGCAGCGCATGAACGCGGCCGTGGAGGAAATCCGGCGCGTGGCGGCGTCCATCGAGCGCGCTGCCGGCAACATTGCCCAGTTCGGCGAACGCGCCAGCGAAATCGGCGCCATCGTGGGCACCATCAAGGGCATTTCCGACCGCACCAACCTGCTTGCCCTCAACGCGGCCATCGAGGCGGCGCGCGCCGGCGAAGCCGGGCGCGGCTTTGCCGTGGTGGCGGACGAAGTGCGGGCGCTGGCGGAAAACACGCGCCAGGCCACGGACAACATCGCCAGCGTGATTGCCGGCGTTCAGGCCGGCGTGCACCAATCCATCGAGGAAGTGAGCGAAGGCAGCAAGCAGGTGGCGGCGGGCGTGGCGCAGACCGTGGAAGCGGCCAAGTCGCTCCAGCAGATCCGCGAGCGCGCCCTCAAAAGCCGCAGCCGCATCGAGGAAATCGCCAGTGCCACGCAGGAACAGCGGGCGGCCACGGAAGACATTGCGCGCCACATCGAGCGCATCGCGCGCATGGCGGAAGAAAACGACCATTCCATCGGCGGCATCAACGACGCCGCGGCCCGCCTCAGGGACGTGGCAGGCGCGCTGCATGCGGCCGTGGAGAAATTCCGGATGTGAAAGGGAAGAGGCGGGAACGCCTCTTCCGTGAAATATGGTGGCGAATCAGGGATTCGAACCCCGGACCTGCGGATTATGATTCCGTCGCTCTAACCGGCTGAGCTAATTCGCCAAAGCCGGACATTATAAGCGGTCGGCACACAAAGCTCAAGAAGGGCCGTGCCGACCGACCCGTGACGCTGCCGCGGTGACACTTCATCGGACCCCGTGGCAGAATGCAGTTTCCTTGACGTGTTTGAGTGTGCGATGCCCGATATCACGCTGAAAACGGCGTTTTTGCAATTGCCCACCCGGATCCTCAACGATCTGGCGGAAGGCAAGTCGGCGCAGGTGCTGGGCGAGGCCATCTGCCGCTTCGCGGAAGGTTTCGTACCCGGCCGCATCGCCACCGTCATGGCCCTCAATACCGAAGGTCGGCTCGTCCCCTGGGCCGGTCCCAATGCCCCGGCGGCGCTGATGGCAGCGCTGGACGGCCTGCAGCCCGGACCCCACGCGGGCTCCTGCGGACACGCGGTGTACAGCCAAAACCCCACCCTGGTCACTGAAATCGAGCGCGATGAGCGCTGGAACGACCTGCGCGACCTGGCCGAGGAGTGGAAACTGCATTCCTGCTGGTCGTATCCCGTGTGGCTGGATGGCCGCGTGGCCGGCACCTTCGCGCTCACCAGCCAGGCGCCCGGGGCGCCGGCCGACGAAGCGCTGGAGCTGCTGGAATTCTGTGCTGCCATGACCGGCACCGTGCTGCGTTACGCGCAGATGCGCGCCGCGGAGGAAACCCAGCGCGGTGTACTGACGCGCGCCCTGCAATTCAATGCCATGCTGGCCCAGGTCAACCAGGTCATCGCCGAAGCCGAATATCCCCATGAACTGTTCCAGGCCGTGTGCGACATCGCCATCAAGTACGGCCATTTCCGGCTGGCCTTCCTGGGTGTGCCCGACGGGCAGCGGCGCATGCGCATCATCGCCTCGTCCGGGGAAACGGGCTACCTGGAAGGCCTGGCCATTTCCATTGATCCGGAGGTGCCGGAAGGACGGGGCTCCATCGGTCGCTGCTGGCGCGAACGCACGGTTCAGTACAACCAGTCCTTCGCCAGCGCCCCACACCTGCAGCCCTGGCAGGAACGGGCGGCCCGTTTCGGGCTGGGGGCCAGTGCCACCATTCCGATCCTGCGCCAGGGCGTGATGCGCGGGGTGCTGTCGGTGTATCACCAGGAAGTGGACATTTTTGACGAGTCCCTGAGTGTCCTGCTGGAAGAGCTGGCACTGGACGTGGCGCGCGGGCTGGAGCGCATCATCCTGCGCCGGCGCCTGCAGCACGAACAGCACAAGCAGGAATACCTGAGCGTGCACGATGCGCTCACCGGGCTGCCCAACCGGCTGGCGCTGGAACACCATTTCCCCGGCGCGCTGGCACGGGCGCGCAAGGACCGCACGGTGCTGGCGGTGGGGCTGGCCGACCTCGACGATTTCAAGGCGGTCAATGACCTGCACGGGCGCGAAGCCGGCGACCTGCTGATCAAGCGGCTGGCCCAGCGGCTGCGCGCGGCCGTGCGCGACACCGACCTGGTGGTGCGCTCCGGCGGGGACGAGTTCGTATTCGTGGTGGAAAACCTGTTGCGCTACGACGACCTGTTCCCGCGCCTGGAAGAACTGGCCGCGGCCTTCCACGACCCGGTGGAGCTTCCCGGGATAGGACCGGTCACGCCCAGGGTCTCCCTCGGCCTCACGTTCTATCCCGACGACCAGGGCGACGGCGGGCAGCTGTTGCGCCACGCTTTTGAAGCCATGCACGGGCTCAAGGACCACAAGGCTACCCGTTCCAGCTGGTGGCAGATCTGGGGCGAAGGGCAGTTGCGCACTGTCGACTTCCTGCCGCGCCACGTGCCGCCCTACGGCGAGGAAGCGGCCGCCCTGCTGCACACCGTGCAGGAGGCCCTGGCCCCCCTGGCCGCGCGCTTCAGCCAGCATTTCCGTGAGGAGTGGATGAGCCGGCCCGACCTGGCGGCCATCCTGCCGCGCCTCACGGCGGCGGAGCAGGACGGGATCATGGCGCGCAGCGAACAGCACATCCGCCTGCTGCAGCATCCGGACCTGAGCGAAGCCGAGCACCGCCAGCGCTCGGAAAACCTGGGGCGGCGCAACACCCTGCTGGGGCTTGACCACACGGTGCTGATCGAGGCGACCCAGTCCTACCATGACGAAGTGCGGCGCTGCCTGCACGAACACCAGGGCATGCGCCTGCTGGAAAAGCAGCAGGTGACCGACATCATCGAAGCGCGCCTGCGCGTTGAACTGCAAAGCCAGCTGCGCGCCCTGCGCCAGCTGCTGCTGGAGCGCCAGTCGTGGCTGTCGCAGCAGTCCCTGCAGCTGGCCCAGGCCACGGGCTGGGTGGACGCCTGCCGCACGCTGCTGGAGGCTGCCACCGGGCTGGATGGCTGGGTGGCCGCCACCATCAACCGCCTGGACGCGTCCGGCCGCCTGGAATACGAATTCAAGACGCCCGTGCTGGACCGCTACCTGGAAGTCCTGCAGGAGCGTGGCATCGTGCCCCACGTGCAGGATTCCCGCGAAGCCGCCCAGCCGGCGGCGCACCTGCGCGTGTGGCAGACGGAACGCATCGAAACCAACGTGAGCTACGCCACGGAAGACCACCTGGCCCACCTGCGCGAAGCGGCCCTCTCCTTTGGCATCCGCAGCGCGGCGTTCGTCCCCATCACCGACGCCCAGGGGCGCATTGCGGCCACCTTTGGCGTGTTCGGGCACCACCCGGGCCAGTTTGAATCGGTGGACATGCGGCTGTTCCTGCAATCCCTGGGCCACCTGCTGAGCCAGGCGCGCCAGCGCCTGTACCGTCCCCAGCTCACGGCCCAGAATGCCGAGCAGCGCCGCCTGTTCCGGGAAAGCCTGGAGCAGGGGGCGCTGGTGCTGCACTACCAGCCCATCGTGGACCTGCAAAGCGGCCTCCTCACCAAGGTGGAGGCGCTGGCCCGCATCCGCCTGCCCGACGGCTCCATTGCCCTGCCCGGCGCCTTCCTGCCGGGCTTTGGTTCGCGTGAACTGGTGCTGCTGTTCCAGCAGGGCCTGGACCTGGCCCTGTCCCAGCTGGTGCGCTGGCTGCCGGAGCGGCCCGGACTGACTGTCTCCCTTAACCTGCCCCCGCCCGTACTGGTGGAGCCCGAATGCGCGGCCTGGGTGGAGGCTGCCCTCGATCGCCACCGCGTGGCACCGCAGCAGCTGGAGCTGGAAGTGCTGGAAGACGAGGAGTTCCACGACCTGGGCGCCGCGCGCGACTGCCTGCAATGCCTGTCCATGCTGGGTGTGCAGCTGGTCATGGACGACCTGGGGGCCGGTTACAGTTCACTGGTGCGCCTGCGCCACCTGCCTTTTTCCACGGTCAAGATCGACCAGGGCCTGGTGCGGGAAATCGCACGCGATCCCGAACGCGTGATCGATTTCATTTCAGGCCTGGTGCGGCTTGCCAAAAGCCTGCGCCTGCGCGTCATCGTGGAGGGGCTGGAAAGCCCGGACCTGGTGGAAGTGGCCAGCCTGCTGGGCGCGGACGAAGGGCAGGGCTACGCGCTGGCCCGTCCCATGGAGCCGGACAGCCTGATGGAGTGGCTGGACCGTTTCAGCTGGAACGTGCTGCGCGACCACCCGGCCACAGCCCTGGGGCGCCTTGCCCTGCATAAACGAGGATACTGATGCGCGCCCTCACCGCTCCGTTGTTCCGTGCCTACCGCAAGATGCTCCCTCCCATGTCGGACACTGAACGCGAAGCGCTGGAAGCGGGCACGGTGGGGTGGGAAGCGGAACTGTTCCGCGGCGACCCGGACTGGCAGAAGCTGTTCGGCCTGCCCGCCCCCGCCCTCACGCCCGAGGAGCAGGAATTTCTGGAGCGCGATACCAACGAGGCCTGCCGTCTGGTGGACGACTGGAAAGTCACCCAGAGCGACTTCGACCTGTCACCGGAAGCCTGGGCGTTTTTGAAGCAGCGCGGCTTCCTCGGCCTCATCATCCCCAAGCGCTACGGCGGCAAGGGGTTTTCCGCCTTCGCCCATTCCCAGATCGTGACGCGCCTGTCCACCCGCAGTTCGGCGCTGGCCGTGACCGTGATGGTGCCCAACTCCCTGGGCCCGGGCGAGCTGCTGCTGCGCTACGGCACCGAGACCCAGAAAAACCATTACCTGCCGCGGCTTGCGCGCGGGGAGGAAATCCCCGCCTTCGCCCTCACCAGCCCCTGGGCCGGCTCGGACGCCGCCGCCATCCCGGACGTGGGCATCGTCTGCCGCGGCACCTGGCAGGGGCAGGAGGTGCTGGGCATGCGCGTGACCTGGGACAAGCGCTACATCACGCTCGCTCCCGTGTGCACCCTGCTGGGACTGGCTTTCCGTCTTCATGATCCCGAGGGCCTGCTGCCGCACCACGGGCCCGGCCCGCGCCGCATGGACGTGGGCATCACCTGCGCGCTGGTGCCGCGCAGCCATCCCGGCGTGGAAATCGGACACCGCCATTTCCCGCTCAACGCCATGTTCATGAACGGTCCCACGCGCGGACACGACGTGTTCATGCCGCTCGACTTCATCATCGGCGGGCCCGCCATGGCGGGGCAGGGCTGGCGCATGCTGATGGAATCGCTCGCGGCCGGGCGCGCCATTTCGCTGCCTTCCTCCAACACCGGCATGGCCCAGCTCACGGCGCGCGCGGTGGGCGCCTACGCGCGCGTGCGGGCGCAATTCAAGCTGCCCATCGGGCGTTTTGAAGGCGTGGAGGAAGCGCTCACCCGCATCGGCGCCAACACCTACCTCATGGATTCCCTGCGCCGTTTTGCCGCGGGCGCGGTGGACCAGGGGCAGCAGCCCGCGGTGCTGTCCGCCATGGCCAAGTACCACGTGACGGAACGCGCGCGCCAGGTGGTGAATGACGGCATGGACGTGATCGGCGGCAAGGGCATCTGCCTCGGGCCTTCCAATTTCCTGGGGCGCGCCTACCAGCAGATTCCCATCGGCATCACGGTGGAAGGCGCCAACATCCTCACGCGCAGCCTGATCCTGTTCGGCCAGGGTGCGCTGCGCTGCCATCCCTACCTGCTGAAGGAAATGAACGCGGCGCGCGACCCGGATCCGGAAGCGGGCCTGGAGGCGTTCCACAAGGCCCTCTGGCGCCATGTGGCGCACACGTTCAAAAACGGCCTGCGCGCCTTCGGCATGGGGCTTACCGGTTCGCATTTTGTGTCGGTGCCCGACAGCGTGGCGCCGCAAACGCGCCGCTACGTGCAGCAGCTCACGCGCTATTCGGCCGCCTTTGCGTTTCTCTCCGACGTGGCCCTGCTGGTGCTGGGCGGGGGCCTGAAGCGCCGCGAGAAGCTGTCCGCCCGGCTGGGCGACATCCACGCCCTCATGACCCTGATCAGCGCCACGCTCAAGCGCTTCGAGGACGACGGCCGGCCCGAGGCCGACCTGCCGCTGCTGCACTGGGCCGTGTGGGACGCCATGTACCGCGCCCAGCAGGCCTTTGACGGCGTCATCGCCAACATGCCGCTGCGCGGGTTGGCGCGCCTGCTGCACCGGCTGCTGTTCCCCTGGGGCTACCCCTACGTGGTGCCCTCCGACGACCTGGGGCATGAGGCGGCGCGCCTGCTGCTGGAGCCTTCCCCCACGCGCGACCGCCTGACCGCCTGCTGCCACCTGCCGCAAAACGAAACGGACCCGGTGGGCGCGCTGGAGGCCGCACTCACAGCCACCCTGGCCACGGAACAGGCGGACACCAAGCTGCGCGATGCGGAACGCAGCGGACGCTTCACGGGCGACCCGCGCGCCAACGTGCGCGACCTGGTGGAAGCAGGACTCGCGGCCGGCGTGCTCACCCCCCAGGAACATGCGGCCCTCACGCGCCGCAACCAGTTGCGCGACCGCGTGATCGCGGTGGACGAATTTGACGGCAGCCACTGGCAGGAGGCTGTGCGATGAGGCCGGTGTACCTGGTGGACGGGGCGCGCACGCCTTTCCTCAAGGCGCGCGGCGTACCGGGACTTTTTTCTGCCAGCGACCTGGCCACCCAGGCCGGGCGCGCGCTGTTGCTGCGCCAGCCCTTCGAGCCTTCTGACCTCAGTGAAGTCATCATCGGCTGCGCCGCCCCCGCGCCGGACGAAGTGAACATCGGGCGCCTCACGGCCCTGCGCCTGGGCTGCGGCGACAAGGTGCCGGGCTTCACCGTCATGCGCAACTGCGCTTCCGGCATGCAGGCGCTCGATTCGGCCTGGCTCAACATCGGCCTGGGGCGCAGCGATCTGGTGCTGGCGGGCGGCACCGATGCGCTCTCGCGCGCGGCCGTGCTGTTTTCCGACGGCATGGTGCAGTGGCTGGCGCGCTGGAACGCGGCCAAAACCCCCATGCAGAAGGCGGCCCTGCTCACGCGCTTCAAACTGCGCGACCTGGCCCCCGTGATCGGATTGCTCAAGGGGCTGACCGACCCCACGGTGGGTCTTTCCATGGGGCAGACGGCGGAAGAGCTGGCCTGCCGCTTCGGCATTTCGCGCCAGGCCATGGATGCGTATGCGGTGGAAAGCCACCGGCGCGCCCTGGCAGCCCAGGCGGGCGATCCGCACCGCGTGCCCCTGATGGACGCCCAGGGCAAGGGCCAAGCGCTGGATGACGGCGTGCGCGCGGACGCCCACGTGGAGAAACTCGCCACCCTGCGTCCCGTGTTCGACAAACCCTACGGCCACATCACCGCCGGCAACAGTTCGCAGGTGACGGACGGGGCCGCGCTGCTGCTGCTGGCCTCGGAAAACGCGCTGGCGCGCTGGAACCTCAAACCGCTGGCGCGCCTGGTGGACGGCCAGTGGGCGGCGCTCAGTCCCGCCATCATGGGGCTGGGGCCGGTGCATGCGGCCACGCCCCTGCTGGAGCGCCACCACCTCACGCTGCAGGAACTGGACACCGTGGAAATCAACGAAGCCTTTGCCGCCCAGGTGCTGGCATGCCTTGCCGCCTGGCAGGACGTGGCCTGGTGCCGGCAGGAACTGGGGCGCGACCCCCTGGGCGCCATCGACCCCGCGCGTCTTAATCCCTATGGCGGCGCCATTGCCGTGGGGCACCCGGTGGGCGCCTCCGGCGCGCGCATCGTGCTGGAAGTGCTGCGCGCCCTGAAAGAAAAAGGCGGACGCTACGGGCTGGCCTCCATCTGCATCGGCGGCGGCCAGGGCGGGGCGATGCTGATCGAGGCCCTGCCATGAATGCCGCATCAAAGAACACGCCCGCCTTGCGCCACTGGCACCTGACGCGTGATGCCGGCGGCATCGCCTGGGCCACCCTCGACCGCGCCGGGGAATCCACCAATGCCCTTTCGGGTGAGGTGATGGCGGAGCTCAAACTGCTGCTGGATGGGCTTGACGCCGATCCGCCCCAGGGCCTGGTGTTCCGTTCCGCCAAGGCGGCAGGCTTCATCGCCGGCGCCGACGTGCACGAATTCGAAACCCTGGTCACCCCCGAGCAGGGCGAAGCCCTGGTGCGGCGCGGCTGGGACCTGTTCAACCGCATCGCGGCGCTGCCGTTTCCCACGCTGGCCCTGATCCGCGGCCATTGCCTGGGGGGCGGCCTGGAACTGTCGCTCGCCTGCCGCCACCGGGTGGCGGTGGACGATCCGCAAACGCGCCTGGGGCTGCCCGAAGTGCTGCTGGGCATCGTGCCCGCCTGGGGCGGCATGCAGCGCCTGCCGCAGCGCATCGGTCCGGCGGCGGCGCTCGACCTCATGCTCACGGGCAAGACCGTGGATGCGCGCCGCGCGCTCCGGCTGGGCCTGGTGGATGCCTGCGTGCCGGCGCGCCTGATGGAAGAGGCGGCACGGGCCCGCGTGCTGGACCCCACGCCCTCGCGCCAGCCGCCGCTGCTGCAACGCCTGCTCAACGGCCCGCTCAAAGGCCTGGCCGCGCGCCAGGCGCGCACTCAGGTCGCCACAAAGGCGCGCCCCGAACAGTACCCGGCGCCTTACGTGCTGATCGACCTGTGGCAGCGCCACGACGGCGACGCGCTGGCGGGGGCGGAGCTGCTGCAGCGGGTGCTGGCGTCACCCACCACGCGCAACCTGATCCGCGTGTTCCACCTGCAGGACCGCCTGAAACGCTTCGCCAAGGACAGCCCCTTCAAGGCCACCCGCGTGCACGTGGTGGGGGCGGGCGTGATGGGCGGCGACATCGCCGCCTGGTGCGCGCTGCAGGGCTTCACGGTCACCCTGCAGGACCAGTCGCTGGAGCGGCTGGAGCCTGCCTTCACGCGCGCCCAGACCCTGTTTGCCCGGCGCCTGAAATCGCCCAATGCCATCCGCGCGGCACGTGACCGCCTGGTGCCCGACCTGGAAGGGTGGGGCGTGTCCCACGCGGACGTGGTGATCGAAGCCATCGTGGAGCAGCTGCCCGCCAAGCGGCAGCTGTTTGCGGCGCTGGAAGGGCGCCTCAAGCCCGGGGCGCTGCTGGCCACCAACACTTCGAGCCTGCGCCTGGAGGACATCGCGCAGGCGCTCCAGGCGCCCGAGCGCCTGGTGGGGCTTCATTTCTTCAACCCGGTGGCGCAGATGATGCTGGTGGAAGTGGTGCACAAGGCCGACACGCCGCCCGCCATCGCCCAGGCCGCTGCCGCGTTTGCCGGTGCCCTGGGCAAGCTGCCGCTGCCGGTGCAAAGTGCGCTGGGGTTCCTGGTGAATGCCGTGCTCGCCCCCTACATGCGCGAAGCGCTGGCCTGCCTGGACGAAGGCGTGGCCCCCGCGGCGCTGGATGCGGCGCTGGAATCCTGGGGCATGCCCATGGGGCCGGTGGAGCTGATGGACACGGTGGGGCTCGACATCGTGCGCGCCGTGGGTGAACAATTGACGCCCGGCACGCCCAGCGCGCGCCTGCAGGCCTGCCTTGAAGCCGGACACCTGGGCAAGAAATCCGGCCAGGGTTTTTACTCGTGGGTGCGCGGCAAGCCGCACAAGCCCCAGGCCGGAAGCATTCCCCAGGGGTTGGCCGCACGCCTGGTGGCGCCGCTCGCGCAGCGTGCGGCAGCCCTGGTGCAGGAAGGCGTGGTGGCGGACGCGGACCTGGCCGATGCCGGCATTATTTTCGGGACGGGGTTTGCGCCTTTCCGCGGCGGCCCCCTCCATGCACGAACCACAGGAAACCTGGAATGAATCACGAAGCACCCGCGGCCCCGTCGTCGCGGCCCTGGCTGGCCAGCTACCCCCCCGGCGTGGACGCGGACATCAACGTGCCGCCGCAGGCCACCGTGGTGAGCCTGATGGAAGCCGCCTGCCGCCGCTACCAGGCGCAGACGTCCTACATCAGCATGGGCACCGCGCTCACCTACGACGAGCTGGAAATCCGCTCGCGCCATTTTGCGGCCTGGCTGCACAGCCGCGGCATCACGCCCGGCGCGCGCGTGGCGCTCATGATGCCCAACCTGCTGCAGTACCCCATCGCGCTTTTCGGCGTGCTGCGTGCGGGCGGCGTGGTGGTCAACTGCAATCCGCTCTACACCCCGCGCGAACTGGAATTCCAGCTGCAGGATTCGGGTGCGGACGCCATCGTGGTGCTGGAGAATTTTGCGCACACGCTCACCCAGGTGCCCTCGCTGCCCCACCTCAAGGCCATCGTGGTCACCAGCGTGGGCGAACTGCTGGGCGGCGCCAAGGGCTGGGCGGTGGATTTCGTGCTGCGCCATGTGAAGCGCGCCGTGCCGCCCTGGAAGCTCGATGCCGTGCGTTTCACAGAGGCGCTGGCGCAGGGGGCGGCAGTCCCTTTCAGGCAGCCGGCCGTGGGCCCGCAGGACCTGGCTTTCCTGCAATACACAGGCGGCACCACGGGGCGCCCCAAGGGCGCCATGCTGTCCCACGCCAACATCGTGGCCAACCTCACCCAGGTGGACCAGTGGATCGCGGAAGTGGTGGTGGAAGGGCAGGAGCTGATCGTGACGGCGCTGCCGCTCTATCACATCTTCGCACTCACCGCGAATTGCCTGGCCTTCATGCACAAGGGCGCGGCCAACCTGCTCATCATCAATCCGCGCGACATCGACGCCTTCGTGAAGGAGCTGGAACGCCATCCGTTCACGGTGCTCACGGGCGTGAACACGCTGTTCAACGCGCTGCTCAACCACCCGCGCTTCGGCAGGCTTGATTTCTCGCGCCTCAAGGTGACCTTGGGCGGCGGCATGGCGGTGCAGCGCGAGGTGGCGGAACGCTGGCAGCGGGTGACCGGCAACGTCCTGATCCAGGCCTACGGGCTCACGGAAACGTCGCCCGGCGCCACCATCAACCCGCTCACCCAGAAAGCCTTCAACGGCTCCATTGGCCTGCCGCTGCCTTCCACCGAAGTGGAAATCCGCGACGAAGCGGGCCAGGCGCAGCCGGTGGGCCAGGCGGGCGAACTGTGCATCCGCGGGCCGCAGGTGATGGTGGGTTACTGGAACCAGCCGGAAGAAACGAGCGCCGTGTTCTATCCCGACGGCTTCCTGCGCACGGGGGACGTGGGCATGCTGGACGAGCAGGGCTATGTGTACCTGCTCGACCGCAAGAAGGACATGATCAAGGTGTCCGGCTTCAACGTCTATCCCAACGAAATCGAGGACGTGGTGGCGCGCCACCCGGGCGTGCGCGAAGTGGCCGCCATCGGCGTGGCTGACGCCCATTCGGGCGAGGCCATCAAGCTTTACGTGGTGCGACGCGACCCGGCCCTCACGAGTGACGCCCTGATCCATTATTGCCGCGAGCAGATGACGGGCTACAAGGTGCCGCGCCACGTGGAATTCCGAGACGACCTGCCGCACACCAACGTGGGCAAGATCCTGCGCCGGGCACTGAAGGACCCGGCATGAGCTGCCTGGGGCCCCTGACGCTGCCGCTCATTGGGGCTCCCATGTTCCTGGTGTCCCACCCCGAACTGGTGCTGGCCCAGTGCCTGGCCGGCGTCGTGGGGTCCTTTCCGGCGCTCAACGCGCGACCGGCAGAACAGCTGCACGCCTGGCTTGCCCAGATCTCGCGTACCCTGGAACTGGCCCGCGAGGCGGATCCGGAGCGGCCCATCGCCCCCTATGCAGTGAACCTCATCGTGCACCCGGGCAATGCGCGCCTGCCGGCGGACCTTGCCGCCTGCGTCGAATTCCGGGTGCCGCTCGTCATCACCAGTCTTTCCAGTCCGGGCGACCTGGTGCGCCAGGTGCATGCCTATGGCGGGCGCGTGTTCCACGACGTGATCACCGTGCGTCATGCGGAAAAAGCCCTGTCGGAAGGCGTGGACGGCCTGATCCTGGTGTGCGCGGGGGCGGGTGGCCACGGCGGCCTGCTCAACCCCTTTGCCTTTACCGCGGAAGTGCGCCGCTTCTGGGGTGGGCCCCTGGTGCTGGCGGGCGCCCTCACGGAAGGGCGACAGATCCTGGCGGCGCAGGTGATGGGCGCGGACTACGCCTACATGGGCACGCGCTTCATCGCCACCCGGGAAGCCCAGGCAAGTCCCGAGTACCAGCAGGCGCTGCTGGAATCCCGGGCTGGCGACATCGTGTACACCGACCATTTCACGGGCATTCCGGGCAACTACCTCAAGGCCAGCATCCTCAAGGCCGGGCTGGATCCGGACCATCTGCCGCAGAAAAAAGAGAAACCGGACTTCGGAAAAACCGCTGCCGGAGAACCGGTCAAAGCCTGGCGCGACATCTGGGGCGCGGGGCAGGGCGTGGGCAACATCGGGGACGTGCCCAGCGTGGAAGAATTGGTCAGTCGCCTCAAGCGGGAGTATGAGGCGGCTAAATCTCAGGTATAATGGCGAGCTTTACGTGGCCAAGTAGCTCAGTCGGTAGAGCAGAGGACTGAAAATCCTTGTGTCGGTGGTTCGATTCCGCCCTTGGCCACCACTGCCTCCAGGGCGTATTCCCGCCACAGGGACTTCCTGTCTATAGACCGATGATGCCGCCAGTCCTATGCTGATGGCATGATCCGATCCATCGACCAACGGGCGTGGGGCAGCCCCGGTCTCTATTTCTGCGCAAGCTGAAACCTGCAGGTTTCATTCATTTTATGGTGAGTTGGGGCCCGACGGATCAGGCGCAGGGGGAATGCCCCACCGCAGCTGCAGCCGCGGCCGCAGCCGCAACTGCAGCCGTCATGCGCTGCTCCAACATCACACCTTGAACTGGTCCATCGTGTCCTGCAGGCTGTTTGCAAGACGGGACAGGTTTTCGGCAGTCTGGACGATGTCCTTCACGGTCATGAAGTTGTTGTCTGCCAGCAGTGCGATCTGTTCGACGCCTTTTGCCACATCGTTGCCCGCCGCAGTCTGCTCCTGAAGCGCGTTTGATATTTCGTTGACGGCGCTCACCACCTTTCGTGCGCCGTCGCGAATATTGGCCATGGACTCTCCCGCAAGCTGGGCCTGGGCAACGCCAAGCGAGACCCGCTCGGTGCCTTGCCGCATGCTGGTCACAGCTTCGGCGGTTTCGCTCTGCACCCGCTCAATCATGTTGGCGATTTCCAGGGTGGAGTTGCTCGTTCGTTCCGCCAGCTTCCTCACCTCGTCGGCCACCACGGCAAACCCGCGACCCTGATCCCCGGCCCTTGCCGCCTCGATGGCGGCATTGAGCGCGAGCAGGTTGGTTTGCTCGGCGATATCCCGGATGGTTTGAACGATGTCGGAAATCTGTTTGGATTCTTCGCCCAACTGGTCGATGGCGGACGAAGAGTGGTTGACGGCATCGGCGATCCTTTCCATTTCGTCGGCAGCCGAGTGTACGATCTGCTCGCCCTGGGAGGACAGGTTGCCCGACTCCAGTGCGATTTCGTAGGTGTGTTTCGAGTTGGCGGACACGTGTTCGATGCTGACCAGCATTTGTTCGGCGGCAGCCGTCATGGAGGCGGTGGCGTCCCGCTGGTTTTTGGAGCTGTCCGAAACCGAAGCGGAAGCATCGTGCAGATGGCCGGAACTGTCCCGCAGCTCATGCATGCCCGAAACGACCCGCTTGATGAGGTCCTGGAAGTTTTCCACCATTTCATTGAAGGCAACCGCAATATCGCCAATCTCGTCCTTCCGGACATATTTCAAACGCCTCGTCAGGTCGCGGGTGTCCCGAATGGCCCTGATTTCTGTACGGATGGCCGACAGTGGCCGATTGATGCTGAGAATGATCAGTTGCAGGAATCCGAAAACGCACAGGGAAACCGCAAGCACGATGGCCAGCTGCTTTTTGGCCGAGCTCCAGAAAATGGCGTCCACATCGTCGATGTAGATTCCCGAGCCGACAATCCAGCCCCAAGGGGCAAAACCCTTGACGTAGGATATTTTGTCCACCGGCTGCGAGAATCCGGGTTTGGGCCACTTGTAGGCCACAAAACCCTGGTTATTTTCCTTGACGACTTTCACGAACTCCACAAACAGGGCTTTGCCGGTGGGGTCTTTCAACCCCGACACGTCTGTACCATCCAGTTCCGGCTTGGTGGGATGCATGATGACATTGGGATGCATGTCGTTCAGCCAGAAGTATTCGCCTCCGTCGTAACGGAGCGCTTTGATCGTGGCCATGGCCGCTGACTGCGCCTCGGCCTGGCTCAGCTTTCCACTGGTCTGGAGGGCGTATTCGTACTCCAGGACCTTGTAGGCCACTTCCACCAAATGCCGGGTTTTGACCTGCCGGTCCTTGAGCAACTGGGATTTTTCGGCCGTCAGGGAAAATGCCGAAATGAGGGTCAGCCCCAGCAACACGATGGCAATGACTGCGTTGAGCTTGGTTTTGATTTTTAAACTTGGCTTTCTTGCCATGGATTTCTCCGGTTTTTGTTTTTTTTAAGCAAACAGTCGTTTTAAGAGGTTTTGGAAAAATCCCGTTGTGGTCTCCCCAGGAGATGAATGCATCGGTGAGAAAGGGAATGCATTGGATCAGTTGCAGGGAAATGGACTTTCATGACCCGGTCTTGGTTAACTCTATGGTTATTATTGGAATTGCCCTGGCACGGCCCCGGGATTTCGCCGACGGCCTTATCTGTAGCCTTTCTGCCATTTACCCGTGCATCTTATTGAACTTGTCGGGCTTTTTTGTAGGTCGCTGTAGGGGATTTACAAAAATTAACAAGCCGCTGGGCGATCACGACTGCCCATCGGCAAACAACGGGAGGGTTTTACTCAGGCACTTCCAGAATTGAGGTCAGACGCTGATGTTGTTGGCCCATTCCAGCGCATGGACTTCAGCCCTGGTGATGGCCTCCAGGGAAAGGAACTGGCACTCCCTAAGGCAATCTTCCAGGCTTTCAGGATTGTCCTGTTCCAGGTTGATGGCCAGGTTAAGGAGCTTTCCTAGATCCCCCTGCTGATCCTTGAGTGCCGAGATGATCGATGTATCCAGTGGAATGGCTTCCAGGATTTCCTCGAGGGGCACGCCGAACAGGGTATCCATGAGGGACAGCATGCCGGTGATGAAGGCATTTTCCCCGAAAGTTTTCGATCCCTTCAGCAGCGCCAGCGATTCCATGAAGGTGCCTCGAGTGGCCGCCAAAACCAGCAGGGGGCTCGGACGCGCACCGTCTTTACCTGTCTCGTTGGCATAGAGAAGCACCTGCAGCCATCGTCTCATCTGGTTGCGCCCGATAATCCGGAGCGCGGATCCGATGGTCCGGATTTCATCCCGCGTGTTGAATGCCGCTGAATTGGCCAGACGCAGCAGCTTGAAACTGATGGAGGGGTATTGTTTGAGGGTGTTCTCGATGATCAGGTCTTCTTCGTCGGTCATGAGCTGCCCGAGCAGCTTGAGAAGCCCAAGCTCGGAATGGGACAGTCGCTTGCCTTCGATAACCTGCGGCTTGGCGAAGTAGTAGCCCTGAAACAGGTGAAATCCCAGCGACAGGCACAGTTCGAACTGTTCCCGGCTGTCCACTTTTTCTGCCAGCAGCGTGAGGTGTTGCCAGTTCCCAAGCTTCCGGGCCAGATCCGACAGCGCATCCTGTGAAATGGCAAGGATGTCCACCTTGACCACGTCCACCAGTTCCAGCACCGGGTGGTGCGTTTCGGTGATCTGGGTGCAATCGTCCAGGGCCAGCCTGAACCCCTTGGCTTTCAGGCTCCGGCAGCGTTCCACCACAGCGGGGGTGATTTCAATGGTTTCAAGCAGCTCCAGGACGACTTTGTCCCTGGGCAGCATTTCCAGAAGATCGCTCATCAGCAGGGTTTCATCGGCGTTGATGAAACCCGGATAGGTTCCCAGGGCTTTTTCCAGGCCAAATTCCGCGAATGCGTGGTTGATGACAGTGGCGGATGCGGTCAGGTTGTCGGTCACCTCAGCCCGGTTGTCCAGGCTGTTGCGGAAAAGCAGTTCGTAGGCAGCCAGGTTTTGCTGGCGATCAAGGATTTGCTGTCGGCCGAGAAAATAACTGTGGCTTTCCATGGTTAATGAATCTGGTCGCGCCTTTTCGCAAGGACTCCCATTCTAACAGCCCGGCCTGGGCAGCCGGGCAGAAGAATTCTTTCACGTCACCTCGCGCCATGACCCTGGCGCCAGCCCTTCCAGGCTGTAGGGCCCGATCGCCATGCGGATCAGGCGCAGGGTGGGATGCCCCACCGCAGCCGTCATGCGACGCACCTGGCGGTTGCGTCCTTCCGTGATGACGAGTTCGATCCAGGCGGTGGGAATGGCACGGCGCACGCGGATGGGCGGGTCGCGTTCCCAGAGTTCGGGGGGCGGAGTCAGCCGCCGGACGCGCGCGGGCCGCGTCAGCCCGTCCTTCAGCTGCACGCCCTGGCGCAAGGCCTCAAGCGCCGCTTCATCCGGCTCGCCTTCCACCTGGACCCAATAGGTTTTTTCCATCTTGAAGTGCGGGTCGGCAATCTGCGCCTGTAGCCGGCCATCGTCCGTCAGCAGCAGAAGGCCTTCGCTGTCGGCGTCCAGCCGGCCCGCCGCATAGACGCCGGGCACATCGATGAAGTGTTTCAGCCCGCGCCATTTTCCCTCGTCAGTGAACTGGCTCAAAACCCCGTAGGGCTTGTTGAAGCGGATCAGGCACGGTGTGCGCTTGGGTTTCATGATGTATATTCCGAAGGCTGGGGTGAGACCTTGTCCTGCCCTCCCTGAACATCCAGCTTCCTGAACCTCCGACCTTTGAACATCAAGCGTTTCATCATCAGCCCCTCGCTCACCAAAACATTCCGCTCCCTGCAGAAGTATAACTATCGCATCTGGGCCGCGGGTTCCCTGGTGTCGAACATCGGCACCTGGATGCAGCGCATCGCCCAGGACTGGCTGGTGCTGACGGAACTCACGAACCACAGCGGAACGGCCGTGGGCGTGGTGATGGCCCTGCAGTTCGGCCCTCCCATCCTGCTGATGCCCCTGGCCGGACTGGTGGTGGATCATTGCGACCGGCGCAAGGTCCTGATTGTGACCCAGGTGGCGCTTGCGGCCACAGCCCTGGGATTGGGTTTGCTGGTGCTTTCCGGACATGTGGCGCTGTGGCATGTGTATGTGTTTGCCGGCTGCGTGGGGTGCATCACGGCTTTCGATTCCCCGGCGCGGCAAACTTTCGTGTCGGAACTGGTGGGCGACGAGGACCTGCCCAATGCGGTGGCGCTCAATTCCACCCTCTTCAACGGCGCGCAGCTCATCGGCCCGGCCGTGGCGGGGGTCCTCATCACGGCCATCGGTGCCGGCTGGGTATTCGTGCTCAACGGGCTCTCGTTCATCGCCGTCATCGCCTCGCTTCTTGAAATGCGAACGAATGAGCTCTGCCGTTCCCACGAGGACCGCCCGACCCGGGGAGGAATCCTGTCGGGGCTGCGATACCTCAGAAAACGGCCGGACCTGATGGTGGCCCTCGTCATGCTGTTCCTGCTCTCCACTTATGGGCTTAATTTCCCCATCTTCATTTCCACCATGGCGGTGACGACGTTCCATGGCAGCGCCCACACGTATGGGGTGCTGTCCTCCATGATGGCGATCGGCTCCATACTCGGGGCGCTGCACGTGGCCGGCCGCAGCCATCCCAGCCTCAAGGTCCTGATCGTGAGTGCTTTCGGCTTCGGCGTGGCGGGGGTACTCGCCGCCATCATGCCCCACATGGCCACCTTCGGGCTCATGCTGGTTGCGCTGGGCGTGCTGGCCCAGACCTTCAACACCTCCACCAACAGCCTGGTTCAGCTTTCCACGCACCCGTCCATGCGCGGCAGGGTCATGGCCATCTACATGGGGATTTTCCTGGGATGCACGCCGCTGGGCGCCCCCCTGGTGGGCTGGATTGCCGATGCCTACGGACCGCGCTGGGCGCTGGGCGTGGGGGCGGCCTCCGGTTTTGTCGCCGCGCTGGTGGGCGTGGCTTACCAGTACAGGTCCCGCATCAAGGCACAGGCGAAGTGAGTTTTCGCGAGGGATGTTGCCCTGTTTGAAAACCGTTTCATGGCTTGAGGTGAATTCCCCAGTGTATTGAGCGCTGTTTTTCTGTTGTTTGCAGGGCCTGGCCTGCCTTGGGGGGATATGCTCGATTTAACCAGCTGAAACCTGCAGGTTTCAGCTGAAATTTTTGGACATCGGCAATCCCCATGAAGAAACAGCGCATCCAGAAACCCCAGATCAACGAACTGGACGCCCTGCTGGCTCCCTGGCAGGCGGCCCACTTGTGCGTGCCGCCCGGGTTGGGGTGGGCTCGCTCGATTCGCGAGGCACTGGGGTGGTCGACTTCAGTCTTGGGCCGAAAACTGGGAATGAGTCATGCGGGCGTGCGCAAGCTGGAAGCGGCGGAAGCGGCCGGGGTGATTACCCTGGCAAGCCTGTACAAGCTTGCGCAAGCCCTGGAATGCGATCTGCGCTATGCGCTCGTGCCCCGCACCACACTGGCCTTGCAGCGCCAGCGGGAGATGCAGGCAGTCGTCATGAATTGGTTGTTGCGGCGGGACGGCTTGCCGCAGGACTGGGAGTGAGTCGCGCTCATTCAGCGGCAGTTGCAGCCGGACAGCTTTTTCTCCAGCAGGAAATCTGCGCTCCATGAACCCCGGCTCAGGATCAGCAGCACGGCCAGCAACAACCCCCAGGACAGATGCTGGTTGAGGCCGGCGGGCGACAGGTCTGCATAGGAAATCACGGCCACACCGTTGAGGATGAACAGGCCCGCGGCGGCAAAGCGCCCGAACAGGCCCAGCGTGAGCAGCACGGACAGCCCCAGTTCGGCCGAAGCGGCAAGCGTTGCGGCGATATCAGGAGGCAGCAGCGGCACGTGATACACCTCCTGGAACAAATAGAGGGTGCTGTCCCAGTTGGCGATCTTGGTAAGCCCCGACTTGAAGAACACGGACGCCAGGTAAATGCGCAGTCCCAGGTCGAAGGCGGGGGCGATCAGTTCGGGTAGCCGCGAGGCTTTGAAGTAGCCGCGCAAAAGGCAGGTCAGGGCTTTCATGTCTGATACTCCAGTGTAAAGCGGACAAATGTGCCGTTGAGGGCAAGGCGCGGCAGCAATGTGCCCGGATTGAAATCGGGATGTGATTCGAGCGTTTGGGTGGTGGCCTGCCCCAGGGTGGCGCCGGCGCAGATCCGGGAGAGCCACAGGAATTCGTCCGCCGCCAGTTCGGTGAGGGTGGCTTTGCCTTCGCTTCGGCCCACCAGCAAGCGGCACAGTCCGGCATCCAGATCGATGTGAAAGTCTTCCGGAGCACCGGGCTGGTGGGCGTGCCAGATGGCGGCCACGGGCCAGGCGGAGGAGAGCAGGGCGCAGGCCGGATGCAGGGCAAACGCGAGCTGTTCCAGCTCATCTTCCGGCACGCGAGCCAGCGCCTGCAGATCCAGCGGGTTTTCATCCTGCGCAAAATAGGCGCGATGGCAGGCCCATTCCAGGGCGGCGAGATCCGGCAGGTATGGCAGCGACTGCGCGGCCGCAAAGCCGTGCAGGAAGGCGGGCAGGGCGGCGCCGTAGTCGTGCAGGTTGCCGCTGGTGGAGGGGTGCGCCTCCATGAAGCGCGAGGCCAGATGATGAAAAAATTCTGTC
The DNA here is from genome assembly GCA_028866015.1 of Betaproteobacteria bacterium. Taxonomy (GTDB): domain Bacteria; phylum Pseudomonadota; class Gammaproteobacteria; order Burkholderiales; family Ferrovaceae; genus JAKBAT01. The sequence goes on along the minus strand of JAGWIW010000021.1, from coordinate 9,177 downwards.
CCCACCACCTGCTCCAGCACCGGGTAGGCGCCTGCCAGGGCTGCGCGCAGATTGTGGCGCCAGTTGTTGCGATAGATGTCCAGGGCCGCTTCCAGCGAATAGCGTGTGGTGCGGGCCGAGGCGCCGGGCATGGCCCCTGCGGAATGGCCCAGCGAGCGGCTGAAATCATCCAGGGTGTCAGCAAAGGGCTGCATGGCAGGCCTCCAGTCGTTGCTGGGCTTTCTGTGCCTCTGCGAGCAGGACCTGGAGTTCGGGCAGGTCCTGGTCCCATTCGATCAGGGTGGGGCGCGGTCCGATGCGTTCCAGTGCCGCCTCGTACAGGGCCCAGGTGGCCTCACTCACCGGGGCGTCGTGGGTGTCCACCAGCACGCCCTCCTGCGGGCTCGCGCCCGCCAGGTGGTATTCCATCACGTGCCCGGCCGGCAGGGCTTCCAGATGCGCCAGCGCATCGGTGCCGTGGTTGACGGCGTTCACGTGCAGGTTCTGCAGGTCCACCAGCAGGCCGCAGCCGGTGCGTCTTGCGAGTTCGGCCAGGAATTCCCCTTCGCTCATTTCGCTGTTCTCAAAAGTGAGGTAGGCGGAGAGGTTTTCCACAAGCAGCGGGCGCCCCAGGGTTTCCTGCACCTGCTGCACTTTTGCCGTCACATGCCGGAGTGCGTCCCTGGTGTAAGGAAAGGGCAGCAGGTCGTTGAATACCGTGCCGTGCATCCGGTTCCAGCTCAGGTGCTCCGACACGGCGGCCGGTTCCACGGCGTCGCACAGGCGGCGCAGGGCGGTGAGGTGATCGGGGTCCAGGGCGCCGGGGGAGGCCAGTCCCATGCCCACGCCGTGCAGGCTGACGTCATGGCGCTCGCGCACGCGTCGCAGCGTGGCCAGCGGCATGCCGCCCGCAAAAAAGTTTTCGCTGTGAACTTCCACCCAGTCCACATTGGGGGGGTGGGCAAGCAGTTCGCGCGTGTGGGGCGCCCGCAATCCGATGCCGGCGCTGCAGGGCAGGAATGCGGGCGCGGGTTTCATTACATGTCCTTCTTCATCACGGTGCCGCCTGCGATCTTGCTGCAGGTGCCCTTGGGTACGGCCACAAAGTCCATGGCGTCGCGGTCCTTGGTGGCCTGTCCGGCGCAGGAATGGGCGCTCTTGTTGCTTGAGCAGTCGTTGTGGCCTGCCTTGGCGATGCCGAAGCATTTTTCCATTTCGGGCTTCTTGTCGGCAGCGTGGGCTCCGGCGGCAAGACTCAGGGCGAGCAGGCCGCCCATGGCGGCGGTGATCAGTTGGCGTTTTTGCAGTTGCATGACAGACTCCTTGATTTTTCCAGTGGGTTGGTCGGGCTCTTTCGGGCTCCGTGTTCAAGAGGGCGATTGGGCCTTCTTGACCATTAGTCGCCGGCCACCCAGAATCCTTACAGTCATTTTGGAAAAACTTTTCATGGAACACGATCTCGCCGCCCTGCGCAGCGACCTGCTCAAGTTTGCGCGCCTGCAGTTGCGCGACGAGGCGCTGGCCGAAGACGCGGTGCAGGAGACCTTGGCGGCGGCACTCTCCGGGCTGTCCCGCTTCAAGGAGCGTGCCCAGATGAAGACCTGGGTGATCGCCATCCTCAAGAACAAGATCGTGGACATCCTGCGCGACCGCGCCCGTAACCCGCAGGCCTTTGCCGCCGTGGAGGAGATTCCTGAGGATGCCTATGACGACCTGTTCGACGAGCGCGGCCATTGGCGCGAGGAAGCAAGCCCCACGGCCTGGGGCAATCCGGAAGCGAGCCTGAAGAACCGCCAGTTCTGGGAAGTGCTGGAGATCTGCCTCACGCGCCTGCCCGAGAAAACGGCGCGCGTGTTCCTGATGCGGGAAGTGCTGGGCCTCGAGACGGAAGAAATCTGTAAGGAACTGGCGCTCAGTTCGACCAATTGTATGGTGGTGCTGCACCGGGCGCGCATGGGGCTGCGGCTGTGCCTGGACGACCGGTGGTTCCACGGAGAAACGCGCAATGCTTGATTGCAAGAAAGCAACGGCCCTGATGTCCCGGGGCCTGGACGGAAAACTCACGCTGTGGCAGAAGGCGGGCCTGCGCCTGCACCTCATGGCCTGCGACGGCTGCACCCATTTCAACCGCCAGGTGCGGTTCCTGCGCACCGCGCTGCGCCGGCTGCCAGAGCAGGAACAGAATCATTCCTCAGGAGAAAACCAGCCTTGATCAAACAAATCCTCATCACTGCCGCCCTGGGCTTGACGCTCGCCGCTCCGGCCCTGGCCGGTCCCGGGTTTGGCGCCGTGAGCTATGACGGCCAAACCACGGGGGCCCTCTATTACGATATTTCCGCGGGGCCCCTCAACTGGTTCCTGTCCTACATTCCCACCATCGAAGTGGGCGTGCGCGGGCCGGTGTCCACGGCAAGCGACAAGTTCGGCACGGCCCTGTTCGTGCGCGACCTGCAGCCGGTGTACACCCTGGGTCCGGCCGAGCTCGACGTGTCGCTGGGGCTGCTGTCCCAGAACCACACGCCCCTGTTCCAGGGCATCTCTGCCGGGGCGGGCAGCCGCCAGGAAGCGCCGCTTCTGGGGGCTGCCGTGAGCGTGGGCCCGGTCAGGGCCCTGCTGGAGCGCGACACCCGCAATGGCGTCAACCAGGTCAGCGTGGGGGTGACGTTCTAGCGGGCCTTGTGCCGGTGCAGTGTAATACATACAATGTACATATGAGTGTGCTGCGTTTCGAATGGGATCCTCGCAAGGCGGCGGCCAATCTTAAAAAGCATGGGGTGTCTTTCGAGGAAGCCCGATCCGTTTTTTATGATGAGCATGCCCGATTGATTGCGGACCCAGATCATTCTGAATCGGAAGATCGCTTCATTTTGATGGGATTGAGCCACTCACTCAGAGTCCTGATTGTTTGTCATTGCTGCCGCAGCGAAGACCGTGTGATCCGGATCATTTCGGCTCGAAAGGCGACTGCCGGAGAGTCCAGATCTTATGTTTGAGGAACACCGCCATGCGCACTGAATACGATTTTTCGAAGTCACGCAAAAACCCTTACGCCTCACAACTCAAAAAACCGATTACGATCCGGCTGGATGAGGACTCCGTGGGGTACTTCAAATCAATGTCAGAAGAGATGGGAATTCCCTATCAGACGCTGATCAATCTTTACCTGCGGGATTGTGCTGTCAGCCGCAGAAAACTGGATATCCGCTGGGACTGAGAGGGATAACCGACCGGTCCTGCTCCCCCTCCCATGAAAAAAATCGTCGTCCATCCCACGGAAGCCCTGCGCCAGCAACAACTGTTGCAGGGGCTTGATGCCGCGCTGCTCAAGCAGCTGGAGGGGCTGGTGCGCTTCCAGTATTTCCCCCAGCGCCAGGTGGTGCTGCAGCAGGGCTCGCCGGGCGATGCCCTGCTGCTGGTGGTGTCGGGCAAGCTGCAGGTGATCTCCTTCTCCGAGGACGGACGCGAAGTGGGCATCCATTTCATCGAGCCAGGCGATTTCTGGGGCGAAGTGGCTGTCATCGATGGCCAGCCGCGCACCTCCACCCTGGTCTCCCTGGGCGACACCGTGATCGGCTTTCTGCCGCGCGCCACGGCCACGGAGTTGATGACGCGCCATCCGCTGGTGGCCGAACGCGTCATGAAGCGCCTGTGCCATACCATCCGCGAAGCCTCGCGCCTGCGCGCGGTGCTGAGTGCCGCACGCGCCCATGCGCGCATTTTCTCGGTGCTCCACAACACGGTCACCCCCCTGCCCGGCGGCCAGGGCGCCGTCATCGAAAACCTGCCCACCCAGCAGGCGCTGGCCACCATGGCCAACGTGAGCCGCGAGAGCGTGTCGCGCGCGCTGCAGATCCTTATCAAGCAGGGCATCGTGGAAAAGGACCACCGCCGCCTCATCGTGCTGCAGCCGCAAGTGCTGCAGCATCTGGCCAACGGCGACCGGAGCGAAGGCGGCGAGCCGGAAAAGGCCGTGGCCCAGGCGGGCTGACCCTTTCCGGAATCAGGTTTTCAGGACATCCAGGACGGCTTGCCCATGCGTCCGGCCAGGCCGTCGCGCAGGCCGCGCAGCACATAACCCAGGCGTTCGCGCCGTTTTTCTCCCAGCAGCAGGTAAAAGGTCAGGCGCACGCCCAGGCGCAGCGCATGGGGCAGGCGCCAGCGCCAGGGCAGGTGGCGCTGGCGGTACAGCCACAGCGCGTTGCGCACCACAAAGTAATGGCGCTGCGGGGAGTGCAGCGGGAAGCGCCGCCATAGCAGGCGCATCACGCGCGGACCCAGGGCATGGGTCATGCGCGCCGGAAACGCGCCATACAGGTGCCAGCCCAGTCCGTTGGCGCGCAGCCCCCATTCGATGTCCACGTAGTCGATGAACAGCGCTTCCTGCATGGGGCCCACCACCTGCAGGGCCTCCAGGGAAATGAGGCAGCCGGAGGAAATCAGGTAGTCCACCGGCACCAGGGGGCGGGCGGGATCGGGTTTGTGTCGGAACAGGCCCCAGGGGCGCAGCTGCACAAAATCCGGCGGGTTGCCCAGCATCGGGTCGGTGTAGTGGGGCCCCACGGCGGCCACCGGTCCGGCGCTGCTGCCGGGCGCCTGCAGCGTTTCCCAGGCGCGCGCCAGCTGCGCCACCATGTCCGCTTCGGGCAGGCTGTCCTGGTCCATCAGCAGCACGTGGGTGAAGCCCCGGCTGCGGGCGTTGACGATACCGCGGTTGTGCGCTTCGGCAAGCCCCCGGTTCTCTCCCAGTTCCAGCAGGGTCAGGCGGCCGTCATTCAGGGTCCAGTCGCGCAGGGCTTCCAGCACGGGTTGTTGCGAGCCGTTGTCCACCAGCAGGGCCTGCAGCGCAAAAGGAGGCGCGCCCGCGGGGCCGGCTTGCAATGGGCTTTCCAGCAGCCGGTCCAGCTGCCGGCGCAGGGCCGCCAGGTCCGGGTGATAGGTCACCGTCACGCACAGGATGTTCACGGGGCGGGCGGAACGGGCGGCAGGCGCGGGGGCTGGGCCAGGTCGAAGTTGCCGCTGCGCAGCGACAGGTTGGGCGAATAGGCCGGATCGTGGCGGATGACGTCGGCCCAGCGTCCCTGCATCAGAGTCACTTCGCCTTCAAAGCGGCGCTGCTTGGCGGGCGTGTCTTCCGCCCCGCGCGAGGCGGATTCGTGGTGGATCATTTCCGCGTAGGGGGTCCACACGTTGCGGTAGCCGGCAGCGCGCACCTTCAGGCAGAAATCCACGTCATTGAAGGCCACGGCCAGCGTTTCATCCAGGCCGCCCACGGCATCGAAGGTGGACTTGCGAATCACCAGGCAGGCGGCGGTGACCGCGCTCCAGGACTGCTGCAGGATGGCGCGCCCGAAGTAGCCTGACTGGCCGCGCGGCAGGCCGGCATGGGGGTGTCCCGCCAGACCGCCCAGGCCGATGATGACGCCGCAATGCTGCAGGGTGTCGTTGGGGTACCACAGGCGCGCGCCCACGGCGCCGATGCCTGGCAGGGCCGCATGGGACACCATTTCCTCCAGCCAGTCCGGCGTCACGATTTCGATGTCGTTGTTCATCAGGCACAGGAACGTGCCCTGCGCCTGGCGCGCGGCCCGGTTGTTGAGCGCCGAGAAATTGAAGGGGCTGTCGTCGCGCAGCACGCGCACGCCTTCCGCCTGCAGGCGCGCCAGCAGCGCCAGGGCGTCCGGTTCGCTGCTGCCGTTGTCCACCACCAGGATGTCGTAGTGGGGATAGCTGCTGCGCTGGCGAATGGAATCCACGCAGGTGGAGAGCAACTCCGCGCGGTCGCGTGTGGGAATGATGATAGTGACATGCGGTGCCGGCTCGGGCAGGGCAAAGCGCACGCGCTGCAGGTGCGGCGCTTCCGGGCAGGGCAGCACGTCGCCCGTGAGGCCGCGCCGCGTCAAATGCTCGGCCACGGCACGCAGCGCGGACTGCTGGGCGTAGGGCTTCTGTTCGGCAGCGAGTGACGTGCTGCCCGGCGTCATGCGCCAGTGATACAGCACGCGCGGCACATGCACGATCTGCTGCGGCTGCAGGTGGTCGATCACGCGCAGCGCCAGGTCATAGTCCTGCGAGCCTTCAAACCCTTCGCGGAAGCCGCCCACTGCTGCCACCAGGCTGCGCCGGTAGCAGCCCAGGTGGCTCACCATGTTCTGCGCCAGCATCAGTTCCGGATTGAAGTCGCACTTGAAGTAGGGATCGCAGCGCTGGCCGTCGGCATCGAGCTTGTCTTCGTCGGAATACAGTAGCCCCGCATCGGGGTGGGTCAGGATGGCCTGCGCCATGAACCACAGGGCGAGCGGGTGCAGCCGGTCGTCGTGGTCGAGCAGCGCCACAAAGTCGCCGCCGGCCAGCGCCAGGGCGGAATTGCTGGCGGCGCTGATGTGGCCGTTCACGGGCCGCTTCACCCAGCGGATGCGCTCGTCGCGGGCGGCATAACGCTGCAGCAGTTCGTGCACTTCCGGCCGGTCGGAGGCGTCGTCCGCCACGCACAGTTCCCAGCGCGCATACACCTGGGACAGCACGCTTTCCAATGCCGCTTCCAGCAGTGCCGGGTCGGAATTGTAGGTGGGCATGATCACGGAAATGAGCGGCGCGTCCTTCCAGGCGGCGGCCCGTTCGCGCAGGGCGCCATACTGGCGTGGCGGCACTTCGTAGCGTTCGCACCACTGGGCGTAGGTGAGGGGCAGCGCCGAGGCGACGCTGCGGTCGAGGTCGTTCACGAGGCCCTGCATGCCACGCGAGGCCAGGGTGGTCCAGGCTTCGCGCGCCATCTGCAGGCCCCAGCGCGGCTGGCGCAGCGCGCGCCGCAGTGCGCGCACCACCACGCGGCCGGCGCGCAGCGGTGCGGTGAGACGCCAGCTGGTGCTGGCGAGGATCTGGCGAATGAGCGCTTCGCGCGCTCCCAGCAGTTCGCGCGTGTGGGTGAGTTCCGCGCGCTGGCGGCTCAGGCTGGAAAGCGCTTCGGCGCGCTGGCCTGCAAGCTTGCGGTTCTCGTCCTGCTGCTGGCGCAGCGACTCCTGCAGTTCCGGCGCCTGCCATACCCGCTGCATGAGGCCGGCCAGCTGATCGTCGGCAAGCCGGGGCAGCCACTTGCGGTAGAGGGCGAGCGAGGTGGGGTTGGTGAACGGCTCCAGCCGGTGCACGCCGGAGCTGTCGTGAATGCGGTAGCAGGCGGACACACCCGGCACATGAACGAAGGGGCCGAACTGCGCCGCCTGCAGCCAGAAATCCCAGTCCTCGTACAGGTCCAGCGCCTCGTCCACGCGGCAGCCGCGCTCCAGAAGGCTTCTGCGGAACAGGATGCCCTGGGGCGGAATCCAGTTGCCAGCCAGCAGGCGCAGGGCATCGAAGGGCAGCGCAAACGGTTCGCCTTCGGGCGTGCCGCTCTTGTTCACCGGCTGCACGTCGCTGTAGGCGGCCACGGCATCGGGGCGCGCTTGCAGCGCATCCGCCAGGCGCGCAATGTGGCCCGGCAGCAGCCAGTCGTCGTCGTCCAGGAACAGCAGCAGTTCACCCCGGGCGGCGTCCAGCGCGCGGTTGGCGGCGGCACTGCGGTGCAGGGGGGCGTCGGTGGGAATGAGGCGCAGGGGGTGGTCGCCGCACTGGGGCGGCAGCGGGCCGTGTCCGGGGCGGGCTGCCACCACCAGCACTTCCAGCGGAATTCCTTCCTGGGCCGCCACGGATTCCAGCGCCTTGGACAGCAGGGCGGCGCGGTCAAGGCTGCGAATCAGGATCGAAACGAGCATGGGCAACGGGTTCGTGGTCAGGGCCCGCCATTCTACCGCGGAAGCACGCTACAATGCCGTGGTCATGCATGATCCTGCACGCCCCGCTTCCCTTCTGTCCTGGTGTTGGCCCTGGCGCCACCGCGGCCTGCTGCGCCAGTTCGTGCAGCGCCAGGTGCTGGCGCGCTATCGCGGCACGGCGCTGGGCGTGGCCTGGAGCCTGCTCACGCCGCTGCTCATGATGGCGGTGTACACCCTGGTGTTCCGTTATGTGTTCCGCTGGCAATGGGCGGGCGGCACGGGTGGCGGGCTTGATTTCGCGCTGCACCTGTTTGCCGGCATGACGGTGTTCGGTTTTTTTGCGGAAGCGTTCATGCGCGCGCCCCAGGTGGTGGTGGAACAGCCCAACCTGGTGAAGAAGGTCCCCTTTCCCGTGGAGATTCTGGTGTGGGTGAGCACCCTGTCCGCCCTGGTGTTTGCGTTGCCCGCCCTGGGCCTGCTGCTGCTGGCCACCGCCGCTTCCGGTCATGCCTTGCAGCCCGCCTGGGTCGCGCTGCCCTTCATCTGGCTGCCGCTGTTGCCGCTGCTCTTGGGCCTGGGCTGGATGTTTGCCGCGCTCGGCGTGTACGTGCGCGACGTGGGGCAGATCCTGGGGCTGCTGGTGTCGCTGCTGCAGTTTCTGAGTCCGGTGTTCTATCCCGTGAGTGCCGTATCGCCGCGCCTGCAGCCGCTGCTTTATCTCAATCCGCTCACACCCGTCATCGAGCAGTCACGCGCCGCCCTGTTCGACGGGCAGTGGCCGTCGCTCTCCGCCTGGCTGCTGCAGTGCGCTGCCGGCCTGGCCGTGGCGCTGCTGGGTGCGGCGCTGTTCCGCCGGTTGCGGCCGGGGTTTGCCGATGTCCTCTGAACGACCGGACGACTGGGTGATCGACGCCCAGGGACTGTGCAAGGACTATCCCCTGTACGGCAGCGCGCGTGAACGCTTAAGCCACCTGCTGTGGGCGCGCGGGCGCGAGGCGCGCCTCTTCCATGCGCTGCGCGACGTGAGCCTGACCCTGCGCCGGGGCGAATCGCTCGGCATCATCGGCCAGAACGGCGCCGGCAAATCCACCCTGCTGCAGCTCTTGTGCGGCACCCTGTCCCCCACGGCGGGGCGGCTGTCCGTGCGCGGGCGCGTGGCGCCGCTGCTGGAGCTGGGTGCAGGCTTCAATCCGGAATTCACCGGCCGCGAAAACATTTTCATGAACGCGGCGGTGCTGGGGCTCGATGCCGGGGAAATCCGCCAGCGCCTGGATGACATCATCGATTTTGCCGACATCGGCGACTTCATCGACCAGCCGGTGCGCACCTATTCCAGCGGCATGTACGTGCGGCTCGCCTTTTCCATCGCCACCCGCATCAGTCCCGACATCCTGGTCATCGACGAAGCCATCGCCGTGGGCGACGGCCAGTTTGCGCGCAAGTCCTTCGACCG
>JAGWIW010000157.1 GCA_028866015.1 Betaproteobacteria bacterium | reverse complement strand
TGGAAGCCTATCGGCGCGGCGCCGAAAACGCCAAGCGCGCCGGCTTTGACGGCGTGGAAGTGCACGGCGCCAACGGCTACCTGCTGGACCAGTTCCTGCAGGACAGCACCAACCACCGCACCGACGCCTACGGCGGCTCCATCGAAAACCGCGCGCGCCTGCTGCTGGAAGTGACCGATGCCGTCATCGGCGTGTGGGGCGCAGCGCGCGTGGGCGTGCACCTGGCCCCGCGCGGCGATGCCCATTCCCTGGGTGATTCCAACCCGCTCGCCACCTTCGGCTACGTGGCCGAACAGCTGGGCCGGCGCGGCATCGCCTTCATTTTCACGCGCGAAGGCCTGGGTGAAAACCGCATCAGCCCGGCCTTGAAGCAGCGCTTCGGCGGTGTGCTCATCGCCAACGAAGGATTCACGCGCGAGACGGCAGAAGCGGAGCTCGCCAGCGGCCAGGCCGATGCCGTGTCCTTCGGCAAGGACTTCATCGCCAACCCTGACCTGCCCGCGCGCCTGCAGCGCCACGCGCCCCTCAACGCCTGGCACGGCGAAACCTTCTACGGCTACGGGCAGTCGGACCTCACCGTGGGCTACACCGACTATCCCGCGCTGGCCGAAGCGGAAGTCACGGCATAAGGAGACCCTCATGGCTCAAAACCATTCGCGCGTGGCCCTGGTCACCGGGGCCAGTTCCGGCATCGGGGAGGCCACTGCCCGCAAGTTCGTGCAGGCAGGCTACGCCGTGGTGGGCGTGGCCCGCAGTGCGGCCAAACTCGAAGCCCTTGAGGCGGAACTGGGTTCCGCTTTCTGTGCCGTGGCGGGTGACGCCGGCGATCCGGCCGTGCTCGAGGGCCTGTTCGACACGGCCCAACGCCGTTTCGGGCGCCCCGTGGACGTGGTGGTGGCCAATGCCGGGCGCGGCCTGGGCGGCGCCGTCACCGACGCCGACCTGTCGCAGTTTGCCGACGTGCTGCACATCAACGTGACGGGCACGCTGGCCCTGCTGCAGCAGGCGGCCAACCACCTGGTGGCGCAGCAGGCCGGCACGTTCCCGAAGCAGGCGGCGGATATCGTCATCATCGGCTCGGTGGTGGGGCGGCACATTTCGCCGTTCAGCGCGGTGTACGGCGCCACCAAGTTTGCCGTGCATTCCCTGGCCGAAGGCCTGCGGCGCGAAGTGGGCCCCAAGGGCGTG
>JAGWIW010000020.1 GCA_028866015.1 Betaproteobacteria bacterium | reverse complement strand
ACCAGGATCACGTCGGATTTTTCCACCGACTTGAAGGTCTGGGTGCCGGCGGAAGTGCCGTAGGTCTGGCCCAGGCCGTAGCCGGTGGGCGAATGGCAGACGCGGGCGCAGGTGTCCACGTTGTTGTTGCCGAACGCGGCGCGGATGAGCTTCTGCACCAGGTAGGTTTCCTCGTTGGTGCAGCGCGAGGAGGTGATGCCCCCCACGGAATCCTTGCCGTAGGTCTGCTGCAGGCGACGGAATTCGCCGGCGGCGTAGTTGATGGCCGTGTCCCAGCTCACTTCCTGCCACGGATCCGTGATGTTCTTGCGGATCATGGGCTTGAGGATGCGGTCCTTGTGCGTGGTGTAGCCCCAGGCAAAGCGGCCTTTCACGCAGGCGTGGCCTTCGTTGGCCTTGCCGTCCTTCCAGGGAGTCATGCGCACCACTTCATTGCCCTTCATGTCGGCCTTGAAGCTGCAGCCCACGCCGCAGTAGGCGCAGGTGGTGATGACGCTGTGGTCGGGCTGGCCGGCCTCGATGATGGATTTTTCCATCAGGGTGGCGGTCGGGCAGGCGTTGACGCAGGCCCCGCAGGACACGCATTCCGATTCCAGGAACGGCTGGCTTTCGCTGGGCGAGACGCGCGAGCCGAAGCCGCGGCCGGAAATGGTGAGGGCGAAGGTGCCCTGGGTTTCTTCACAGGCCCGTACGCAGCGGTTGCACACGATGCACTTGGAAGGGTCGTAGGCGAAGTAGGGATTGGACAGGTCGGCCTGGTCCTTGAGGTGGTTCAGGCCTTCGTAGCCGTAGCGCACTTCGCGCAGGCCCACGGTGCCCGCCATGTCCTGCAGTTCGCAGTCGCCGTTGGCGGCGCAGGTGAGGCAGTCAAGCGGGTGGTCGGAAATGTAGAGTTCCATCACGCCGCGCCGCAGGTCGGCCAGCTTGGGCGACTGGGTGCGCACCACCATGCCGTTTTCGGCGGGCGTGGTGCAGGAGGCGGGATAGCCGCGGCGGCCTTCGATTTCCACCAGGCACAGGCGGCAGGAGCCGAAAGGTTCCAGGCTGTCGGTGGCGCACAGCTTGGGAATCTGGGTGCCGGCGTCCACCGCGGCGCGCATCACGGAGGTACCTTGGGGCACGGAGACGTCGACGCCGTCGATGGTGAGGGTCACCATCTGTTCGGATTCGCGCGCGGGTGTGCCGTAATCGATTTCTTCATGCAGGGGATGGGTGTCCATTGATCGCTCCTTAAGCGGCCTGGTGCTTGGGGGCAGCCAGGTGGAAGTCTTCGGGGAAATGGTCCAGGGCGGACAGCACGGGATAAGGCGTCATGCCTCCCATGGCGCACAGGGAACCGTTCAGCATGGTGTCGCACAGGTCGCGCAGCAGCTTGGCCTGGACCGGCGCTTCCGCAGGCTTGGCCTGCAGGCGCTGGATCACTTCGGCGCCGCGCGTGGAACCGATGCGGCAGGGCGTGCATTTGCCGCAGGATTCGATGGCGCAGAACTCCATGGCGTAGCGGGCCTGTTCGGCCATGTCCACGGTGTCGTCGAACACCACCAGGCCACCGTGGCCCAGTACGGCGCCTTTGGCAGCCAGCGCTTCGTAGTCCATGGGCAGGTCCAGCAGGCTGTCGGGCAGGTAGGCCCCCAGCGGGCCGCCGATCTGCACGGAGCGCACCGGGCGGCCGCTTTCCGTGCCGCCGCCGTAGGTTTCAATCAGTTCGCGGGCGGTCACACCAAAGGCCTTTTCAACCAGGCCGCCGTGGCGGATGTTGCCCGCCAGCTGGAACGGCAGCGTGCCGCGCGAGCGGCCCATGCCGAAGTCGGCGTAGGCTTTCGGGCCGCGCGCCAGAATGAAAGGCACGGCAGCCAGCGTGAGCACGTTGTTGATGACCGTGGGCTGGCCGAACAGGCCGGCCAGCGCGGGCAGGGGCGGCTTGGCACGCACGATGCCGCGCTTGCCTTCCAGGCTTTCCAGCAGGGCGGTTTCTTCGCCGCACACGTAGGAGCCGGCAGCCTTGCGCACGATGATGCGGAAGGCTTTGCCCGAACCCAGGATGCTGTCGCCCAGGAAGCCTGCGGCCGTGGCACGTTCCACGGCGGCTTCCATGACTTTCACCGCGTCCGGATATTCGGAGCGGATGTACACATAGCCTTTGGTGGCACCCACGGCGATGCCGGCGATGGCCATGCCCTCGATCAGCATGTAGGGGTCGCCTTCCATCACCATGCGGTCGGCAAAGGTGCCGGAATCGCCTTCGTCGGCGTTCACCACAATGTATTTCTGGGCCGCTTGCGCGCCCAGCACGGTTTTCCATTTGATGCCGGCGGGGAAGCCGGCGCCGCCACGGCCGCGCAGGCCGGAATCGAGCACCTGCTGCACGATGTCTGCGGGTGCCAGCTTCAGTGCGGCGCGCAGACCGGCAAAGCCTTCATGGGCCTGGTAGTCTTCCAGCGACAGCGGGTCGGTGATGCCGACGCGCGCAAAGGTCAGGCGTTCCTGGTTTTTGAGGTAGGGGTGCTCGGCGATGTCGCCCAGCGCCAGGGGATGGGCCTTGCCTTCCAGCAGGCCGGCGTCCAGCAGGCCTGCCACGTCTTCCGGGGCCACCGGACCGTAGGCCAGGCGCTTGCCGTTCACCACCACTTCCACCATCGGCTCCAGCCACAGCAGCCCGCGCGAACCATTGCGCACCAGGCTGATCTTGGCGCCTCGCTTGGCAGCCTGCTCCTGCAGGGCGGCAGCCACTTCATCCGCACCCACGGCCAGTGCGGCCGAATCGCGGGGGACGTAAACAGTTATGCTCATGACAGCTCCTTCTTGCGGATCAGCGCTTCAAGGCGTTCCGGCGTGATCCGGGCGTACAATTTTCCGTCCAGCTCCACGGCCGGGCCGCTGGCGCACAGACCCAGGCAGTACACGGGCTCCAGTTCCCAGCGATTGTCCTCGGTGTGTTCGCCCAGGCGGCAGCCCACGGCCGCTTCGGCTGTGGCCGTGAGACTGCGGCAGCCGCGGGCCTGGCAGGCCTCGGCCTGGCAGATGGCCAGCTTGTGCTGGGCCGGTTCGGTCTGGCGGAAATGGTGGTAATAGGTGATGACGCCATGTACTTCGGCGCGCGAAATGTTGAATGCGCTGGCGAGGGTGGGTGTGGCGCCTTGGGGAATGTAGCCCAGATTGTCCTGGACGGCGTGCAATACGGGCAAAAGGGCCCCTTGTTCGTCCCGGAAGCGGTTGAGGGCCGCATCCACGGCTTGGGCCTCACGGGTGGTCATGGCAGTCAACGTGGTTCTCCTCAAAACAGGTTTGGCGGCCGCTTGCAACCGGCGGCGCCGGACAGTAACATGCAACTTGTTGCAACTAATAATGCAAGCCCGCAGCAATTTTTATGTTTTGTTTTCACTAGGTTAGGACGACTGGGTTCCAAAGTCAATTTAAATTCGTTGAATCTAATTGCAAATTATTACAATTGAACCATGAAAATTTCCGTTGAGCCGGAGTTCCTGCTCGCCGCCAGCCCCACCTCGCGCCAGTTCGTTCCCTTTTCGCGGGCGCTGCGCCTGCTGCTGGCCATCGAGTCCTCGCGCAACATGAAGGAGGCCTCCGCTGCCGAAGGGCTGTCCTACCGCCATGCCTGGAACCTGATCGAGGACCTGCAGAAAGCCCTGGGCGGGCCGGTGATCGAGACCGTGCCGGGGCGGGGCTCGCGCCTGACCGAGCTGGGACAGCGCCTGGTGTGGGCGGAACGGCGCACGCGCGCCCGCCTGGGCCCGCTGCTGGACAGCATCGGTTCGGAAATCAGCGAAGACATCGAGGCCGTCATGAGCCGCGCGCGCCGCGTGGTGCGCATGTACGCCAGCCACGGCTTCGCGGTGGCGGCGCTGTACGAATGCCTGCAGCAGGCGGGCATTCCGCTTGACCTCAACTACCGCGGCAGCACCGAGTCGCTCGATTCCTACCACCGCCAGGTGTGCGACATTGCGGGTTTTCACGTGCCCCTGGGCACCCTCGAGAAAACTGTTTTCAGCCGCATGGAAAAGGGCTTCGGGCGCGAGGCGCGCCTCATCAACCTGGCCACCCGCCGCCAGGGCCTGATGGTGGCCAAGGGCAACCCCAAGCACATCTGGACGCTGGCCGACCTGCTGCGCCCGGAAATCGTGTTCGTCAACCGCCAGCCCGGTTCCGGCACGCGCGGCATCCTGGAATTGCTGCTGGCCCAGCAAAAAATCGATCCCAAGGGCATTCACGGCTACGACAACGTGGAATTCACCCATGCGGCCATCGGTGCCTACATCGCCAGCGGCAAGGCGGACGTGGGCATGGGCGTGGAAACCGGGGCGCGCCGCTTTGACCTCGACTTCGTCCCCATCGTCACCGAGCGCTATTTCTTCGTGTGCAACGAATCCCTGCTCACTGACGCGCGCTTCATTCCCATCCTGGACATCCTGCAGTCAGCGGCCTTCCATGCCAAGGTGGACACGATTGCGGGTTATGATGCCACCAACACGGGACTGATCCAGACCGTGGCCGAGGCTTTTCCCCACAGGAGCGCGTGATTCATGGAATTCAACGTGTTGGGCAGCCCGCTGGTGCCCTGTTCCCTCCATCCCCGTACCGGTTTTTACCGCGATGGCTGCTGTCGCACAGGCCCGGAAGACCTGGGACAGCACACCGTGTGCGTGGTGGTGACCGCGGAGTTCCTGGCCTTCAGTCAGGCGCGCGGCAATGACCTCAGCACCCCGCAGCCGCAGTTCGGCTTTCCCGGCCTGCGCGAAGGCGACCGCTGGTGCCTGTGCGCGGCGCGCTGGCAGGAAGCGTTCGAGGCCGGCATGGCGCCGTACGTGATCCTGGAATCCACCCACCACCGTGCGCTGGACCTGATCGCCCTGGAGGACCTGCAGCGCTACGCCCTCAAGGTGCACTGAGCGCCATGCGGCTGGAAGTGCTGGATTCCCTCGCCGGGGTGGATCCGGCGCGCTGGAATGCGCTGGCGGGCGGTTCGCCGCCGTTGCAGCATGCCTTCCTGCACGCCCTGCACGAAAGTGGCGCGGCCGCTCCCGAAACCGGCTGGGTGCCACGCTATCTGGTGGCGCTGCAGGAAGGGGAGCTGGCAGGGGCGGTGCCGGTCTACGAGAAACATCATTCCTGGGGCGAGTTCGTGTTTGACTGGAGCTGGGCTGACGCCTACCGGCGCCAGGGCCTTGCCTACTATCCCAAGCTGCTGGTGGCGGTGCCCTTCACGCCGGTGCCCGGCCCGCGCATCCTGGCGCGCGATCCCGGCGTGCGGCGCGCCCTGGTGGCAGGCCTGGAAGCCTTGCGCGAACGGCTCGATGCCTCATCCGTGCATGTGCTGTTTCCCCTGGAAGAGGATGCGGCGCTGCTGCGGGAGGCGGGCTACGGGCAGCGTGAAGGGGTGCAGTTTCACTGGCACAACGCGGGCTATCGCGATTTCGATGGGTTCCTGTCCAGCCTCAACCATGACAAGCGCAAGAAGATCCGGCAGGAACGGCGGCGCGTGCAGGAGGCCGGCATCACGTTCGAATGGCGCGTGGGCGCGGACATCCGCCAACAGGACTGGGAGTTTTTCGAGCGCTGCTATCGCGCCACCTACCGCCAGCACGGCTCCGAACCCTATCTCAACCTGGATTTTTTCCAGCGCATCGGCCAGGCCATGGGTGAACAGCTGTGCCTGATCCTGGCCTGCCGCGACGGTGCGCCGCTGGCCGCCGCCCTCAACCTGTGGGGTGCAGGGCGCGCCTACGGCCGCTACTGGGGTGCCCTGGAGTACGTGCCGGGGCTGCATTTCGAAACCTGCTACTACCAGTCCATCGCCTTCTGCATTGCGCACGGCATCGGCGTGTTCGAAGGAGGCGCGCAGGGGGAGCACAAGCTGGCGCGCGGGCTCATGCCGGTGCGCACGGTGTCGCTGCACCGCATGGCCGATGAGCGCCTCGACCAGGCCGTGGCCGGCTTCCTGCGGCGCGAAGCGCTTGGCATCGAACACTACCGGCAGGAACTGGAAGAGCACGGGCCCTTCCGCAAGCCGGGCTAGGGCGGCATCAGGAGCGCAGGGTGGTGGCGGTCTGGCCGAACAGGAAACGCCGGGCGTCTTCCGTCACGGTGGGCGCCGCGTTGACGGTTTTGGCCAGCGCGTAGGCCCGCGCCGTGGCCGGGCGCGCACCGATGGCTTCAAACCAGCGCTTCACGTGCGGAAACTGGGCGAGGTCCTGGCCCTGCCGTTCGTGCGGCACGATCCAGGGATAAGCCGCCATGTCGGCGATGGTGTATTCGTTCCCGGCCACGAAGGGCCGGTCCGCCAGGCGCCGGTCCAGCACGCCGTACAGCCGGTTGGTTTCGTTTTCGTAGCGCGTGATGGCGTAGGGGATTTTTTCCGGGGCGTACTGGCGGAAATGGTGGTTCTGGCCCAGCATCGGGCCCAGTCCGGCCATCTGCCAGAACAGCCACTGCAGGGTTTCCTGGCGGCCGCGCAGGTCGGCCGGCAGGAAGCGCCCGGTTTTTTCCGCGAGGTAGAGCAGGATGGCGCCCGACTCGAACAGCGACAGGGGCGCGCCACCATCCGCCGGGGCGTGGTCCACCAGGGCGGGAATGCGGTTGTTGGGAGCGATGGCCAGGAACTCCGGACGGAACTGTTCGCCGGCACCGATGTTGACGGGAACGAGTCGGTAGGGCAGCCCCGCCTCTTCCAGGAACAGCGTGATCTTGTGACCGTTGGGCGTGGTCCAGTAGTACAGGTCGAGCATGGCGTGGCCCCTGAAGGCAGTGACGAAACGCCTTACTGTACACCAGCCGGCAGCGGTCCTCCCAGCAGTCGTTCCAGCAGTTCGCGCACGCTGCGGATCTGGCGCCCGAAGGGCAGGCGGCCGGCCGCCCCGGAAAAGAACAGCCCCTTGCGCAGGTCGCCGCGCAGCGCGGCGGCGAGCTGGGTGTCGATGCAGAACTGGCCCCATTCCGCCTTGCCGTCGCGCAGCCCGCATTGGGCCAGGCAGTCAAACAGCAGGGTGCAGCGCGGCTTGGTGCGTGCCAGCGACTTGAGCTTGGCTTCGAAGCGCAGGTAGTGGGTGAGCCACGGCGTGGCCACGGCACGTGCCGGCAGCCCGGCCACGCTGGTGAATGTCACCAGGTCTTCCGCCCTGGCTTCAGCCAGCACCTGCTTGAATACCGGGTGTGCATCGCATTCCTCCGTGACGGCAAAGGGAGTGCCCAGCTGCACGCCGTCGGCGCCCAGTTCCTGCAGGCGGCGGATGTCCTCGTGGGTGCGGATGCCACCGGCTGCAATCAGGGGGATGCGCCCTTCCAGCCCCGCACTCCTGAAAAACTCGAGCGTCTCCGGCAATACCCGCTCGAACTCGAAGCGCGGGTTGGAGAGATCCTCCACCCGGGCGGCGCCCAGATGGCCGCCGGCATGGGCCGGGTGTTCGATCACGATGGCGTCGGGCAGGCGCTGCTTGCGCTCCCACTTTTTGACGATGAGCTGGATGCCGCGCGCGTCCGACAGGATGGGGATGAGGGCCACTTGCGGGTGGTCGGCTGCCAGGTCCGGCAGGTCGAGCGGCAGGCCCGCGCCCACTACCAGCGCGTCCGCACCGGAAGCGAGCGACTGGGCCACGTAATGGGGATAGTCGCTCACCGCGCGCATCACGTTCACGGCCAGCAGGCCTCGCCCCTGGGACAGCGCCCGCGCTGCGGCGATTTCGCGCGCCAGTGCTTCGCGGTTGGCGGCATCCACAATGGCGCGCGCTTCGCCGTTGTGGCGCAGGCCACGCGTGCGCGCCAGCAGGTCTGGATGATGGTGGCGCAGGTCGATGGACGCGATGGTGCCCATGCCGCCCAGGGCGGACACGGTCCCGGCCAGGCGGTGGGCGGAAATGCCCACGCCCATGCCACCTTGCACCACCGGCAGCAGGGTTTTGCCCTTGATGACGAGCGGGCGCAGCCCGTGGGTTTGCAGCCAGGCGCTCCAGAGGGGCGCGTAATCAGGATCGGAGGGGGCGGTCATGGGTTTCCTTGGTTCACCAGCGGGCAAGGCTGCGCTTTTTTGGAAGCCCCCGCTTTGATCCAGGTCAAATTTCCGCAGGGAGTCCCAGGGCGATCTGGCGGTAGAGTGCGGCGTTGATGTCGGTGGGGGTCACCATGCCCACCACGCGCCGGCTTTCATCCAGCACGGGAATGTGGTGGATGTCGTGTTGCGCGATGGCGTGCACCAGTTCGGAAATGGAAGTGCCTGTTTCCGCCGTGTACACCACGTGCGTCATGATCTGGCCCACCACTTCGGGTTTTTCGGAACTGCGGCCGGGCGTGCGCCGCAACAGGTCCATCAGGCGCACACCCAGCGCCGGGAAGGGCGCCGTGTCCAGCTGGCGCAGGAAATCCGTGACGGTCACGATGCCCTGCAGGCGGCCGAAACCGTCCACCACCGGCAGGGCGCGGATGCCGTGCAGGTGCAGTTCGCTCCAGGCGGCATCGAGGTCGGTGCTGTAGGACACGGTCACCAGGTCGCGCGACATCAGGTCGCCGCAGGTGAGGCCCACATGGCGCTCGAAGGCATGCTCCACCGCCAGGTTGTAGAGGGTCACCAGTTCACCTTCCTGCACGTCCACGAAGGCATCCAGGCGCTTGAAGGCGTATTCCAGGTCTTCATGCATCAGGCCCACCCGCTCTGAGGGCGGGGCATCCTGCGTGTGGTGCGGGTTGGGCGCCACCTGGGTGGCATGCCAGGGATAGCGCCGGCGCAGCACCAGGTTGTTGATGAGCACGGCAAAGGCCAGCATCAGCAATGCGTTGACGATGGCCGCCGTGGCCAGCGTGCCCAGCTCGCGGGACGTGTGCGGGGCGGCCAGCACCATCATGAGCGGCACCGCGCCGCCGGGCGGATGGATGCAGTTGAGGCGCGCCATGCCCCAGATGCAGGCCGCCACCGAGAGGGCGGCGGCGATGGGGGGGTAGGGCACCAGGAACCACGCGAGCACGCCGCAGGCCGTGCCCACCAGGTAGCTGCCCAGCACGGCCCAGGGGGCAGCCACCGGACTGTGCGGCAGGGCGTACAGGATGACCGTGCTGGCGCCCACCGGCGCCAGCAGCCAGAAGGCTCCCACCGGCCAGGCATGCAGCAGCAGGCCGGCGCTGCCCACGAACAGCAGCGCGCCCAGGGAAGAGCGCCAGCGCTCGGCCGCGGACAGCGGCTGTGCGTCCAGGTCAAAAAATGCCCGCAGGCGGGATTGCACCAGGGTCCACATGGCGTTCAGCGACCGGACATGCCGTTGGAAACTGCCCACACGGCCGCTTCCAGGCGGGAATGGAACTTGAGTTTCTTGAGCAGGTTGCGGATGTGCACTTTGACGGTGCTTTCCATGATGTCGAGTTCGCGCGCAATCAGCTTGTTCGACAGGCCTTGCGCCAGGCAGGCCAGGATCATGGTTTCCCGTTCCGTGAGGTCGGCGCGCGAGCGTGTTTCCACCACCGATTCCTGGCGCAGGGCCGTGGCCAGCAGGCTGGCCAGGCCATCGCTGATGACGGTCTGGCCGAACAGGGCCGATTCGAGCTGGCGCAACATGGTTTCCGGTTCGGTGTCCTTGAGCAGGTAGCCATCCGCTCCGGCCCGGATGGCTGCCACCAGGTCGTTGGCGTCGTCGGACACGGTCAGGATGACGATGCGCGACTCCACCCCCTGGGCGCGCAGGTGCTCCAGGGTGGCGATGCCGTCCAGGCGGCCTTTCATGTTGAGGTCGAGCAGGATCAGGTCGGGCTCCAGCGCCAGCGCTTTCTCGATGCCGGTTTCGCCGCTTTCAGCCTCACCCACGGGGGTGAGGCTTTTGGCAGAGGCCAGCAGCTGCAGCACGCCCTTGCGGAACAGGGGGTGGTCGTCGATGACCAGGACGGAGGCGGCTTGGGGGGTGGGCATGGGTCAGGAAGCTTTCAGTTCTTGGGCATAGGGGGTGTTGGCGACGAAGCCCAGGTGCACGCGCGTGCCGCCCTGCGGACGTGCCGTCACGCGCAGCTGGCCCTGCAGGATGGCCGCACGGTCGCGCATGATGGTGAGGCCGTAATGATGGCGATCGGGCAGCGCATCCGGAATGCCCACGCCGTCGTCTTCGATCAACACATCCACGCGCCGCAGCGTGTCGGCCGTCAGGGACACGCGCGCCCAGGAGGCGTGCGCATGGCGCTGGATGTTGATGAGGGCTTCGCGGATGATGCTGGTGAGGTGGATTTCCTCGTTGGCGGACAGCTGCATGCTGCCCATGTGCTGTTCCAGTTCGATCGGGTGGCCGCAGCGCCGGGACAGTTCCTGCACCATCTGGGCCAGTTCTTCGGTGAAGGGGGTTTGCCCCGGAGCCAGGCGGAAGGTGGTGAGCAGTTCGCGCAGTTCGCTGTAGGCGGTGCCCAGGCCCACTTTCAGTTCTTCCACCGTGTCCAGCAGGTCGTCGGGATGGGGCAGCGCGCCCAGCCGCGACTGCAGCAGGGCAATCTGGATCTTGAGGTAGGACAGCGTCTGGGCGATGGAGTCGTGCAGCTCGCGCGCGATCACGGAACGTTCCTCCAGCACCGCCAGGCGGTGCCGCTCCTCAGCCCGGCGCGTGTTGGCCAGTGCCGTCGCCACGTGACGCCCGATGGTTTCCAGCACCTGGGCCTGCCAGGGTTCGAGCGCCTGCCCGGGCTGCAGCTGGAAGGGCATGACGCCCTGCCATTGTCCGCCGCCGGTGAGCGGCACGCTCACCAGGTGCAGGCCGGCCATTTCATGCACGTTGATGGAGGTGAGGCGGCCGCCGCCGCCGAAGCAGATGGAGCAGCCCAGCGTGTCGCACAGCGCGGCGCGCTGCGTTTCGGGCATGCGCGTGGCAAGCGGGTAGGCGCGTTCCTCTTCCTCCTGGCGCACGCAGATGATGCCGGGCCCGAGCCCCAGTTCCTGTTCCACGTCGGACAGCAGTTCCAGCAGTTTTTCCTGGGTGAGTTCCCCCTCCGACAGGCGCGAGGCGGTGCGGTAGAGCAGTTGCAGGGAATGGTGGTTCTGGCGGATTTCGCGGGTCTTTTCCGCCACGCGCGCCTCCTGGCGGGCGTAAGTGAGGGCAGCCACCAGCACCATGGACAGCAGCAGGGCGCCCAGCATGATGCGCAGCCACCGGATCTTGTTTTCCAGGTCCTGTTCGATCAGGTGCACCAGACGGTCCAGGCGCGTCACGAAGCCGGGCATTTCGGCCATCAGGGCGCGGCTGCGGGCGTCCCGTTGCAGGCCGCTGCCGGGCTGGGTCAGGGGACGCAGGCGCTCATGCCAGGCCCGCGTGATGTCGGTGGCCAGCGCGTCCGCCGCATCGTGGCCGGATGCAAAGTGACGGGCATCGGTCTGCAGGGTCCCCAGCCGCTGCTCGAATTCCGAGGCGGCCGCCTGCAGGGCGGCATCGTCCTGGAAGGCGGCCGCCGCCACGCGCCAGGACAGCATGCGCAGCGAGCCGGACATGTTGAGGGCGTTGGCCTCCCCGCGGCTGGCCTGGGTCAGGGCCACGGCCGTGAGCACGGACAGCAGCGCCAGCAGCGACAGCGCCGCCAGGGCCAGTCCCAGGCTGTGGCGACGCCACTGCCGGATGAAAGAGTTCGAAAAAGTCATGGCAGGGCCATTGTGCTCCGGCTCGGCCGGGCAGGTAAACCCGACATTCTGGGGCAAGCGCAGGCCTCCTCCCATACCTCTTAAGGTGTAGATCCTGGCGCAGCTACGCCTTTTGAAGAATTGCGGCGGCCCGGGGGGCGATGACACCATGGGATTACCTTCTAATTTCAAATGAAAGGATTCAGACCATGAGCCTGTACGATCAGATCGGTGGCGACGCCGCCGTCAATGCCGCTGTGGACATTTTCTACCGCAAGGTGCTGCGCGACGACCGCATCAGCCGCTTTTTCACCGGCGTGGACATGGAACGCCAGGCCGCCAAGCAGAAGGCTTTCCTCACCATGGCCTTTGGCGGTCCCAACAACTACAGCGGGCTCGACATGCGCCGTGGCCATGCCCATCTGGTGGCCCAGGGGCTCAACGACAGCCACTTTGACGCCGTGGTGGAAAACCTGGGCGCCACCCTCAAGGAACTCAACGTGCCGGACAGCCTGATCGCCCAGGTGGCCGCCATCGCGGAAACCACCCGCAACGACGTGCTGGGCAAGTGACGCGCGGCCCCATGACCGCGATCCGTTATCAGGACCGGACGTACGACTGCGCTCCGGGCGAAACCGTGCTCGACTGCCTCACGGCGGGCGGGGTGACGGTTCCGTCCTCCTGTCGTGCGGGGGTCTGCCAGTCCTGTCTGATGCGTGCCGAGGAAGGAGAGGTCCCGGCCGCAGCCCAGGCGGGGCTGAAGCCGACCCTGGCTGCGCAGGGGTACTTCCTGGCCTGCAGCTGCCGTCCGCAAACACCGCTCACGGTGGCCCTGCCGGACGCTGAGCGGCTGCGCATGGCGGCCGAAGTGGTCAGCATCGAGCCCCTCAACGCCGACATCGTGGCGGTGAAGCTCAAGCCCTCGCAGCAGTTGGCTTACCGCGCCGGGCAGTTCATCCGGCTCTACAAGGACGACGACCAGTCGCGCTGCTATTCGCTGGCCAGCGTGCCGGAGCTGGACGACCACCTGGAAATCCATGTGCGTGCCGTGCCGGGCGGGCAGGTGAGCGGATGGGTTCATCGCGAGCTGCGCGCGGGCGATGCGGTGGAGATTGCCGACTCCTCGGGTCTGTGCTTTTACGTGGACGATCGCCCGCAACAGCCCCTGCTGCTGCTGGGTACCGGCTCGGGACTGGCGCCGCTGTATGGCATCCTGCGCGATGCCCTCAACCAGGGGCACCGCGGCCCGGTCTGGCTGTACCACGGCAGCACCACGCCGCAGGGCCTGTACCGCACGCGGGAACTGGCCGCCCTGGCCGAGCGCCATCCCCATTTCCATTATGTGCGGTGCGTGTCGGAAGGAGAGGTGCCTGAGGGTTTTCGGCCGGGCACGCCGCTGGATGCGGCGCTGGCCGACCATCCGGTGCTGGATGGCTGGCGCGTGTTCCTGTGCGGCCATCCGGAACTGGTGCGCAAGGGGCGCATGGAGGCGTTTCTGGCCGGAGCGTCCATGGCGGACATCCATGCCGATCCGTTCGTGCCGTCGGGAGGCGGTCTGGCGGCAGCGGCCTGATCGGGGTAGGCTCGGGGCATCATTCACCCAGGAGCCTGCCATGTCCCGTCCGTCGCTTGACGATGCCGCCCTTGACCAACTGTTCCGCAAGGCCCGCACGGCCCACGGTTTTCTCCCGCAACCGCTGCCGCCGGGCACGGTGGAGCGCCTGTTCGAACTGACCGAATGGGGGCCCACGGCGTTCAACGCGCTGCCGGCCCGTTTCGTTTTCATCCAGTCCCCCGAAGGCAAGGCGCGCCTCAAGCCGGCCCTGTCTCCCGGCAACGTGGCCCAGACCATGGCGGCCCCGCTCACTGTGATCGTGGCCTATGACCTGCATTTCCACGAGCACCTGCCGCAGCTGTTCCGTGCCTATGATGCCGCGCCGCTTTATCGCGGCAAACCCGAAGTGGCGGAGCCTGTGGCTTTCCGCAACAGCACCCTGCAAGGCGCCTACCTCATGCTGGCAGCCCGCGCCCTGGGGCTGGATGCCGGCCCCATGTCCGGCTTCAACGCCGAAGTGCTCAATCGCGAATTTTTCCCTGACGGCCGCTGCAAGGCCAATTTCCTGGTGAACATCGGCGTGGCTGATCCCGCCGCCAGCGCCCCGCGCGATGCCCGCCTGACCTTCTCCCAGGCGGCGTCCGTGCTGTGAGCGCCTTCTAACCGTGTACCGGGAGGTCAGCCGGGCCAGTTTGACGCCAATCGAGACCTCCCTTATGCTCCGGGATGGCGATCGTTTCAGAATGTTGCAAAGCCATAAATCTTATTAGAGTCTTTAAGACCAAAAACGACACAACGCGGAGGCTGTTCATGAGTTATGGAATTTTAGCGAAGGAACGCACGGTCGCAGGACCGGGTTTCAACCGTTGGCTGGTGCCCCCTGCGGCCCTGGCCATTCACTTGTGCATCGGGATGGCCTACGGCTTCTCGGTGTTCTGGCTACCCCTCAGCAAGCTGCTGCCGGTGACGGACCCGCTGGCCTGTGCCCATCTGAGCCTGTGGCAGGAAATGTTCACCACCACCTGCAACTGGAATGTCCCCTCGGTGACCCACACCTTTGAAATGTTCATTGCCATGCTGGGCATTTCGGCAGCCCTGTGGGGCGGCTGGCTGGAACATGCCGGCCCGCGCAAGGCGGGATTCATCGCGGCCCTGTGCTGGGGTGGCGGCCTGGTGCTGGGCGGCATCGGTGTGATGGTGCACCAGCTCTGGCTGCTGTGGCTGGGGTGCGGCATCCTTGGCGGCGTGGGTCAGGGGCTGGGCTATATCGCGCCCGTCTCGTCCCTCATCAAATGGTTTCCTGACCGTCGCGGCATGGCCACCGGTTTTGCCATCATGGGCTATGGTGGCGGCGCCATGATCGGCGCGCCAATCGCCGTGGCCCTCATGAAGAATTTCGGCGCCATGAGTCCCCAGGGTGTGGCACCGACCCTGATTGCCATGGGGATCCTCTATTTCGTCATCATGTCTCTCGGCGCCTTCGGCTTTCGCGTGGCTCCCACCGGCTGGAAGCCCGCAGGCTGGACGCCTCCCGCCCCCGGGACCGGCAAGGCCATGATCTCGCACAAGGATGTCCATCTCAACGAAGCCTGGAAAACCCCCCAGTTCTGGCAGGTGTGGCTGGTGTTGTGCCTGAACGTGACGGCCGGGATCGGCGTGATCTCCATGGCCAGCCCGATGCTGCAG
The DNA here is from genome assembly GCA_028866015.1 of Betaproteobacteria bacterium. Classification (GTDB taxonomy): domain Bacteria; phylum Pseudomonadota; class Gammaproteobacteria; order Burkholderiales; family Ferrovaceae; genus JAKBAT01. The sequence goes on along the minus strand of JAGWIW010000020.1, from coordinate 14,705 downwards.
GAAGTGTTCGGCACCCGTCTCATCGGCATGGTGGATGCCGGGCCCATGACGCCGGACCAGAAGGCCAAGGTGGTGGCCGCTGCAGCCGGACTGGTGGGCCTGATCAGCCTGTTCAACAGCCTGGGTCGCATCTTCTGGGCGTCTCTGTCTGACGCCCTGGGGCGCAAGGCCACCTACGCCATTTTCTTCATCTTTGGCATGGTGCTGTACGTGAGCATGCCCACCCTGGGTCACTTCGGGCTGGCGGGCATGTTTGTGGTGGTCGTCTGTCTCATCCTGACCATGTATGGGGGCGGTTTCTCCACCGTGCCGGCTTACCTGGCCGACCTGTTCGGAACCCAGATGGTCGGGGCGATTCACGGGCGCCTGCTCACGGCCTGGTCGGTGGCCGGCATCATCGGCCCCTCCCTGATCGCGGCCATCCGCCAGTACCAGCTGGATTCGGGCGTGCCCCACAACCTGGTCTATGACCGCACCCTGTACCTGCTGGCCGGCATGTTGTTGGTGGGGCTCATCAGCAACCTGCTGATCCGTCCGGTGGATGCCAAGCACCACATGACGGACGAACAGCTCCAGAAGGAGCGTTCGTTGCAGCATGAACAGGTGGGCGCTGGACTGGCCGATACGGCGGCACGCGGTTCGTTCGGACTGTTTGGCGTGCTGGCCTGGGCCGCCGTGGGAATCCCCTTCCTGATCGGCGTCTACAAGGCGCTCGTCAAGGCTGCCGCACTGTTCTGACGGGCTTCCCGTCGCCATGATGCCGTGACGCGGCCTGCGGGCCGGTCACGGCATTTTTTCGAGGATCCGGCGCAGTTCGGCCAGCTGTGCCTGCAGGGCATCTCCCTTTTCCTGGCCCAGGGCCTTGAAGGCGGGCGCCAGAAAATCCAGGTGCGCCTGGAAGGTCCGTTCAAACAGGGCTTCACCAGCCGGCGTCAGCTGCACCAGCACGCTGCGCTTGTCTTCCGGGTTTTCCCGGCGGGTGATGAGCTTCTTCTTTTCCAGCCGTTCCAGCACGCCCGTCAGCGTGCCCTTCACCATCAGCGTCTTTTCTCCGATTTCGCGGCAGCTCATGCCTGGCGTGTTGCCGAGCGTGGCGATCACGTCAAACTGGCTGGTGGTCAGTCCGAGCGTGCGGATGTGTTGCGACGAATAACTGTCGAACGCCTGATAGGTGCGCACCAGCTCGCGCAGGAGGGGAAGAAAGTCCATGGTTGCAATATTAGTACGAATGCGTACAATATAGTTTGTGTACGTACATTATACGCCGCATTCCGGCAACCCCCAATCCTTTAAGGAGCAGCTCATGGCAACGATTGCAGTGGTGTACCACAGTGGCTACGGCCACACCAAAAAACACGCGGAAGCGGTGGCCCAGGGCGCCGGCGCCGAACTCATCCCCATCGACCCTGAAGGCAACCTGACCGAAGACCAATGGGCCCGGCTCGATGCCGCGGACGCCATCATCCTGGGCTCGCCCACCTACATGGGCAGCGTGTCCTGGCAGTTCAAGAAATTCGCGGATGCCAGTTCCAAGGCCTGGTTTCACCAGAAGTGGAAGGACAAGCTGTTCGCGGGCTTCACCAATTCCGCTACCATGAACGGTGACAAGCTCTCCACCCTGCACTACCTGTTCACGCTCGCCATGCAGCACGGCGGCCTGTGGGTCGGCACCGGCATGATGCCGGCCAACAGCAAGGCGGCCCAGCGCAACGACGTGAATTTCGTGGGGTCCTTCAGCGGCGCCATGATGCAGACGCCGTCCGATGCGTCGGTGGAGGAAGTGCTTCCGGGCGACCTGGAGACAGGGCGTCTTTTTGGCGAACGGGTGGCCCAGGCGGCCGCCCGACTGAAGGGGTGATGTGCCATGAGAATTCTCCACACCATGCTGCGCGTGGGCAACCTGGACCGGTCCGTGGCGTTCTACCGCGACGTGCTGGGCATGCGCGAACTGCGCCGCAAGGATTATCCGGATGGTCGTTTTACCCTGGCGTTCCTGGGCTTCCAGTCCGAAGCCGAAGGGGCCGTGCTGGAACTCACCCACAACTGGGACACGGAACGCTATGACCTGGGCAACGCCTACGGCCACATCGCCATCGAAGTGGCGGACGCCGCCCAGGCCTGCGATGCCGTGCGGGCGCGCGGCGGCAAGGTGGTGCGCGAAGCCGGGCCCATGAAGCATGGCAGCACCGTGATCGCGTTCGTGGAAGATCCCGACGGCTACAAGATCGAGTTCATCCAGCGCGGCACCCAGAAGGACTGAAGGCGGGGTGACCCCGGCCCGTGCCGGGGTAGAATGCCAGGGATGAACGCTCCGCACGAAACGGGAATCCTCCAGGCCAGCGCCGGCTTTGCCGGCCTGGAAGCGCCGCACGTGGTGGCTGTCCCCACCGATCCCCTGCCGCAACCCCACTGGGTGGCGTGGAATGCGCCGCTGGCGCAGGCGTTGGGGCTGCCGTCAGTGCCGGGCGACGAATGGCTGCTGCGCCTTTCCGGGCACGCCGCCGAAACGCCCTGGTGCAGCGCCTACGCCGGACACCAGTTCGGCGTCTGGGCCGGCCCCCTGGGGGACGGGCGCGCCCACACCCTGGGCCTGCTCACGCTGGCAGGCCAGCCCCAGGAAATCCAGCTCAAGGGCGCCGGGCGCACACCGTTTTCCCGCATGGGCGACGGCCGTGCCGTGCTGCGTTCCTCCATTCGCGAATACCTGGCGTCCGAAGCCATGGCAGGGCTTGGCATTCCCACCACGCGGGCACTTGCTGTCACCGGCTCGGCTTTGCCGGTGCAGCGCGAAACCGTGGAAACGGCGGCCATCGTCACGCGCGTGGCGGAAAGTTTCATCCGTTTCGGCCACTTCGAACATTTCGCTCACCACGGCCATCACGACGCCCTGCGTCGCCTCACCGACCACGTGATTGCGCGCTTCTATCCGGAATGCGCCACGGCGCCCGTGCCGGCCCAGGCCCTGCTGGCCGCGGTGGTGCAGCGCACGGCGCGCCTCATGGCGCGCTGGCAGGCCGTGGGCTTCTGCCATGGCGTGATGAACACGGACAACATGTCGATCCTGGGACTCACGCTCGACTACGGGCCTTTCGGTTTCATGGACGCCTTCGATTTTCACCACGTGTGCAACCATTCCGACAGCCATGGACGCTACGCCTACGACCAGCAGCCCAGCATCGGCTGGTGGAACTGCGCGGCCCTGGGCAGTGCCCTCATGCCCCTCATCGGCGACGAGGCGGGCGTGCGCGAAGCGCTCGACGGCTATGCTCCGGCCTTCCAGGCGGCACTCACGGAAGCGTTCCGTGCCAAGCTCGGACTGGCCGTGCCCATGGAACACGATTACCGCCTGGCGAGCGGGCTGCTCTCGCTGCTGCACGAAAGCCATGCCGACTACACCGGGTTTTTCCGGGCCCTGTGCAGCTTGCGCCGGGATGATCCGGCAACGGACGGGCCGCTGCGAGACCGTCTGCTCGATCGCCAGGCGTTTGACCGCTGGGCCGGCGATTACCGCGCACGCCTCGCGGCGGAAAACTCCCGCGACGGGGAACGGGCCGCTGCCATGCGGCAGGCCAATCCCAAGTACGTGCTGCGCAATTACCTGGCGGAACTGGCCATCCGTGATGCACGCGAGGGGCGTTTTGCCACCCTGGAGACGCTCTCCCGCGTGCTGGCGGCCCCCTTCGACGAACATCCCGGACAGGAGGCCTGGGCGGAAGAGCCGCCCGCATGGGCCGGTACCCTGTCGGTGAGCTGTTCTTCATGAGCACCACGCCCCGCAGCTACAAGTATTACGATCTCATCATGGCCGCCTTCGTGTGCGTGCTGCTGTGCTCCAATTTCATCGGGGCCGCCAAGCAGACCACGCTCAGCGTGCCGGGTCTGGGCACGCTCACGGTGGGCGCGGGCGTGCTGTTTTTCCCCATCTCGTATTTCTTCGGTGACGTGCTGACCGAGGTGTACGGCTATGCGCGCGACCGCCGGGTGGTGTGGGCCGGCTTCGCCGCACTGCTGTTCGCATCCCTCATGGCCTGGGTGGTGGTGCACCTGCCGCCGGCACCCAACCCGTTCATGGCGGTGTTCCAGGGACAGCTCGAAGGGGTGTTCGGCAATGCCTGGCGCATCGCGCTGGCCTCCATGCTGGCCTACTGGAGCGGAAGTTTTGCCAACAGCTACGTGCTGGCCAGGATGAAAGTCCTGACCCAGGGGCGCTGGCTGTGGATGCGCACCATCGGCTCCACGGCCGTGGGCGAGGCGCTCGATTCCCTGCTGTTTTACGGCGGTGCCTTCTACGGCGTGTGGGACACCCACGACCTCATCCAGGTGGCGCTGCTGGAATACGTGCTGAAGACCCTGTGGGAAGTGCTGGCGACCCCCGTCACCTACTGGCTCGTGCATCGCCTCAAGCGCGCCGAGCATGAGGACTGGTATGACCGGCGCACGCGCTTCACGCCCTTTTCCCTGAAAGTGTGAGCGAAGGAGGTGCCCCATGAGCCGGAACGAACACTGTTACGACGAAGCGGCCGTGCGTGAACGGCTGTCCCGCAGCCTGCCGCACTGGCGGCTGGAAGGCGGGGAACTGGTGCGCGATTACCGCACCGAAGGATGGAAGGCCACGCTGATGGTGGTCAATGCCCTGGGCCATCTGGCGGAGGCGGCCTGGCACCACCCGGACCTCGAGGTGTCCTGGGACCGGGTGCGGGTGAAGCTGCACAATCATGCGGCCGGTGGCATCACCGACAAGGATTTCGAGCTCGCCCTCAGGATGGAAGCCCTCATTCAGTGGCAGCCGGGCCGGGAAGGCGGCGCCCTGGACGGCACGCCGCAGGATCCCCGCCACCGCTACGTGCATTACGATGCCTGAACTGCCGGAAGTGGAAGTCACGCGTCGCGGCATTGCCCCCCATCTGGAAGGGCGCCGCATCGAGGCGGTGGTGGTGCGCGAGGCGCGCCTGCGCTGGCCGGTGCCGGAAGCGCTGGCGCGCTGCCTGCCGGGGCAGTCCGTGAGTGCGGTGCGCCGCCGCGCCAAGTACCTGCAGCTCCATACCGCTGCCGGCACGCTGTGGATCCATCTGGGCATGTCGGGGTCGCTGCGCATTCTCACCCGCCCCGGGCCACCCGGGCGGCACGACCACGTGGACCTGGTGTGCGGCGCCGTCACGCTGCGCTACAACGACCCGCGCCGCTTCGGGGCCTGGCTCTGGCAGGCGGCCGGCGAGCCCCCGCCGTTGCCCGGCGGCACCGATCACGGGCTGGGGCTGGAACCGTTTGATCCGGCGTTCACGGGCGCGCATTTCCATGCCGCCACGCGCACGCGCAGCGCTCCCATCAAGCAGGTGCTGCTGGCCGGCGACGTGGTGGTGGGGGTGGGCAACATCTATGCCAGCGAAGCCCTGTTTCGCGCCGGCATCCATCCGGCACGTGCGGCGCGGCGCCTCAGCCGCGCCCGCTGCGAGCGGCTGGCGGCCGCGATCCGTGACGTGCTGGGAGAAGCCATTGCCCAGGGCGGCAGCACCCTGCGGGATTTTGTGGACAGCCGCGGCCAGCCGGGCTATTTCCAGCAGTCGCACCAGGTGTACGGGCGCACGCAGGAGCCCTGCGTGCGCTGCGGCAGCGCCATCCGGCTGCTGCGGCAGGGCCAGCGCTCCACCTGGTATTGTCCGCGCTGCCAGCGCTAGCGGTTGCGCAGGGTCGTCAGGGTGGCGCTGTAGCGGTCGCGCAGGGATTCGTTGCTGTTCACGGCAAAGCCCAGGTCATGGATCAGGCCGTCATCGAGGCCGTAAACCCAGGCATGCACCGTGAGGTCCTGCCCCCGTGCCCAGGCATCCTGGACCACGGTGGTGTGGCAGACATTGGCCGCCTGTTCCACGGCATTCAGTTCGCACAGCCGGTCATGGCGCGTTTCCGGAGCGCACCGTTCGATCAGGGGTTCATGCTTTTCGTGCACGTCGCGCACGTGGCGCAGCCAGTTGTCGGCAATGCCCACCCGCGTGCGGTTGAGCGCCGCATGCACGCCCGAACAGCCGTAATGGCCCACCACCATGATGTGGCGCACCTTGAGCAGGTCCACGGCAAACTGGATGACGGAAAGCGAATTGAGGTCGGTGTGCACCACCACGTTGGCCACATTGCGGTGCACGAACACTTCGCCCGGGGCGAGCCCGGTGATCTGGTTGGCGGGCACGCGCGAGTCGGAGCAGCCAATCCAGAGGTATTCCGGTGCCTGTTGCCGGGCCAGGTTGCTGAAGAAATCCGGATCGTCGGCGAGCACGCCGCGGACCCAGTGCCGGTTGTTTTCGAACAGATGGCTGAGCGGATTCATGGCGAAATTATACCCCGGCCACTGTCCGGCTCCGCCCTTACATAGGGAAAAGCTGATGCAATGCCCCGCGAAACACTGCTTCATCGCATCCGGTTTTTTGAGAGAATAGCCCCCACCCCCTTAATTTCGGTCAGGTATCAATGAAGCTGGAAAGGCAGTTCCTGCTGTTGGTCACGGGCGTTTTCCTGTTTGCCTCGCTGATGGTATGGCTGGGGTTTCGCAGCATGACTTCCGAGATCAACCGGGAATGGAGCGGTCAGATCATCGAACGCCAGGTGCTGTTCGACAAGTACCGCACCTTTTCGCCGCTCATCCGCGAAATTGCCCAGGCCCGCAAGATGGCGGAGGATCCGGCACTGCTGCGCATGGCGGAAAATGAGGACAACCCGGCGGCACGCCGTGAGGGGCTGGCCGCTCTGGAGCGCTACCGCATCCGCTTTGCCGACCACAGCGTTTTTGCCGCCTTTTCCCGCACCAGCCATTACTATTTCAACGACGCCGCTGCGGAATACCAGGGGCAGGAAATGCGTTACGTGCTGTCGCGTGACAACCCTGCCGACCGCTGGTTCTACGCCACCCTGGCGGGCGGCAAGCCTTACCAGATCAACATTTCACAGGACAACCATCTCAAGGTCACCAAGGTCTGGATCAACGTGTTGCTGCGCAGCGGCGGCCAGGTGCTGGGGGTGGTGGGCACCGGCATGAACCTGTCGGAATTCCTGTCGCAGACGGTCAACATCACGCAGGCCGGCATCCACAATTTCTTCGTCGATGAAAACCTGGCCATCCAGTTGTCGGGGGATCCCCAGCTCATCGATTACGCCTCCATCGCCAAGCGCCAGGACCAGCGCCTCACCATCAGCAGCCTGTTCAGTCCCCTGGATGTGGCGCGCCTGCAGGAATCGCTGCGCGAATTGCGCTCCGGCTCGACGCCCGTGACCAGCCTGTGGGTGGAATTTCATGGTCGCCGTTACCTGCTGGGCGTGGCCTGGCTGCCCGAACTGGGGTGGTATGACCTCACGCTGGTGGACCAGAAAAACCTGATGCTGTTCAAGAAACTGTCTTTCCTGCCTTACGCTATGGGGGCCCTGTTCCTGATGGCGCTCGTCATCCTGGGCTTTGCCCTGCACCAGTGGGTGCTCATGCCGCTGCTCGCGCTCAAGCGCGCTTCCGATGCCCTGCAGCGCGGCGATTTCGATGTCATGCCGCCGCTCGTGGGCAGTGGCGAAGTGCGCGACCTTTCCCTCTCCTTCCGGCACATGGTCAACTATGTGCGAAACAGCCACCGCGAGCTGGAGGCGCGCGTGAAGGAGCGCACCGAAGCGCTGCACCGCCTGACGGAAATCGACGGGCTCACGGGCCTGCTCAACCGGCGCGGCCTGATGGAACGCTTCGATAACGAGCTGGCGCGCCTGGAGCGCACGGGCGGCACATTGGGCCTGCTGCTGCTGGACCTCGACCATTTCAAGGACATCAACGACAGCTACGGCCATGCCGCCGGCGACATGGCGCTCATGCGCGCTGCGGAAGTGCTGCGCGGCCTGAGCCGCCCGTATGACTACGCGGGGCGCTTCGGCGGCGAGGAATTCCTGGTGATCCTGCCCGAGTGCAGCCGCGATGACCTGCAGCGCATCGGCGAACGCATCCGCGCGGCGGTGGAGGCGCTTTCCCTCGAACATGAAGGACAGCACTTTGCCTTCACCACCAGCGTGGGCATGTATCACGTGACGGCGCCCGAGCGGCGCGACCAGATGCTTTCGAAAGCCGACAAGGCGTTGTACGCGGCCAAGGTGGCCGGGCGTAACCGCGTGCGGATGTATGGGGAGAATGACGAATGAGGTTGGGACGGGGTCCTTGGCGCCGCTTGCGCTGGCGCATCAGGCTGACATTGTGGTTCTTTTCCGCGTTGACGGGACTGCTGGTGGCCGGTTTTGCCATGCTGGCCAATGCAGCCCTGTCCCTCTTCTTTGCCATCGAGCACCGCGCGCCCTGGGCGCCCCTGCTGCTGGCGCCGGCCGTGGGCATGCTGTCGGTGTGGCTCACGCGCAACTGGTTTCCGGGCATTCAGGGCAGCGGCATCCCGCAGGTGATCGCGGCCACCCGACTGTCCGCCCAGGGCAAGGATGTGAGCCACCTGGTGTCCCTGCGCATCGCGGTGGGCAAGCTGCTGGTGGGCGCTTTTGCCCTGGTGGGCGGGTTTTCGGCAGGCCGTGAAGGCCCGTCGGTACAGGTGGCATCCTCCGTGCTCTACCTGTCGCACCGTTTTCTGCCCCTGTCGCGCGCCATCCGTCCCAAGGACCTGATCCTGGCCGGGGGGGCTGCGGGTGTGGCGGCCGCTTTCAACACGCCGCTGGCCGGCATCGTGTTTGCCGTGGAAGAACTGGGGCGCCGCCTGGAAACCCGCACCAGCGGCATCCTGGTGAGCAGCATCATCCTGTCCGGCCTGCTGTCCATCGCGCTGCTGGGCAACTACAACTATTTTGGCCGCATCCACATCGACCATGTGGACCTCTCCATCATCGGCCCCATCCTGGTGTGCGGCGCGGTTTGCGGCCTGTTCGGCGGCATTTTCAGCCGCCTCATCCTGTCGCCCCAGGAATATCCCGAACACCGCCTGTGGCGCTGGCGTGAAGCGCATCCGGTGTGGTTTGCCGGCGCCTGCGGCCTGGTGGTGGCGCTGCTGGGTCTGGTGGGCCACGGCCTGTCCTATGGCAGCGGCTATGGCATCACTTCCCAGGTGGTGGCAGGGCAGGTGAGCCTGCCCTGGTATGCCCCCATCACCCGCTTTTGCGCCACCCTGGTGAGTTACCACACGGGCATTCCCGGCGGCATCTTTGCGCCCTCCCTGGCCGTGGGCGCTGCCGTGGGATCCAATCTGGCCGGTTTCTTCGGGGTGGGGACGGTGTCCGTCATCACGCTGTGCATGGCGGCCTTCCTGGCGGCCGTGACGCAGGCGCCCATCACGTCGGCCATCATCGTCATGGAAATGGTGGACGGCCACAACATGGTGCTGAGCCTGATGGCAGTGGCCCTGGTGTCGCGCGCCGTGAGCTCGCGCCTGGGGGGCGAACTCTACCAGCGCCTGGCCTGGCGCTTTGCCCAGACCCCGGGGGAGCGTTCCCACCCCGAGTCCTGATCCGGGGCCCCTCAACCCGAAAAAATGTGACAGCCGTCACATTTTATGGCATGATCGCGCCACCGTTTTCGGGAAAAGGCCATGAGCAAACCCCAAAAAGCCAATGAAATCATCGACGCCCTGCGGGTGCACCGCAAGGCATTCGTGGCCGTGGCGGCCTTTTCGTTCGTCATCAACTTCCTCTACCTCACGCCGTCCCTGTACATGCTGCAGGTGTACGACCGCGTGGTGGTGAGCCGCAGCGAACTCACGCTGATCTTCCTTTCGGTCATCACCGTGGCCATGTTTGCCGTCATGGGCGGCCTGGAATACGCTCGTTCCCAGGTGCTGATCCGGGTCGGCAACGCCATCGACGAAGTGCTGTCCAAGCGCGTCTTCACCGCCACCTTCGAAAACAACCTGCGTGCAGGCCAGGGCAATCCCGCCCAGGCCCTGGGCGACCTCAACAACGTGCGGCAGTTCGTGACCGGCAACGGCCTGTTCGCGTTTCTCGACGCGCCCTGGATTCCCATCTACCTGGTGGTGATTTTCATGCTGCACACCATGCTGGGCTGGTTTGCCGTGGGCGGAACGCTGCTGCTGGTGGTGCTCACCTACATCACCGAGAAGGTGTCCAAAAAACCGCTGGAAGAAGCCAACCGGCACGCCATCCTGGCCAGCAATTTCGCCAACAGCAACCTGCGCAACGCGGAAGTGATCGAAGCCATGGGCATGCTGCGTCCCATGATCACCCGCTGGTACCGGCACCAGGCCAACATGCTGGATCAGCAGACCATCGCCTCCAACCGCGCCGCCACGGTGTCCGCCGTGACCAAGCTGGTGCGCCTGGTGATCCAGTCCGGGGCGCTGGGCCTGGGCGCGCTGCTGGTCATCCAGGGCAAATCCACCGCGGGTGTCATGATTGCCGCCTCCATCCTCACCGGGCGTGCGCTGGCGCCGGTGGAACTGCTGATCGGCACCTGGAAGGGCTTTTCTTCCGCGCGCAGCGCCTATGAGCGCCTGGCACGCCTGCTGGAAGTGCTGCCGCCACGGGTGGCCGGCATGAGTCTGCCGGCACCGCGCGGCATGGTCACCCTGGAAAACGTGTATGCCACGCCGCCCGGAGGCAAGGTGGCGGTCATCAAGGGCGTCAACCTGTCCATCATGCCGGGTGAAGTGGTGGGCGTGATCGGCCCTTCGGCTTCCGGCAAGTCTTCCCTGGCCCGCCTCATGGTGGGCATCTGGCCCGCCCAGGTGGGCAAAGTGCGGCTCGACAACGCCGACGTGTACCTGTGGAACAAGGACGAACTGGGGCCCAAGCTGGGTTACATGCCCCAGGACGTGGAACTGTTCAACGGTACCGTGGCTGAAAACATCGCGCGTTTCGGTGCCATCGACAGCGACAAGGTGGTGGATGCGGCGCGCCTGGCCGGCGTGCACGAGATGATCCTGCATTTCCCCAATGGCTACGACACGCCCATCGGCGAAGGCGGCAGCGTGCTGTCCGGCGGGCAGCGCCAGCGCATCGGCATTGCCCGCGCCATTTATGGTCTGCCGCCGTTCATCGTGCTGGACGAACCCAATTCCAACCTGGATGACGTGGGCGAAGCGGCCCTCGTGGCCACGGTGCAGGCGCTCAAGCAGGCGGGCCGGACCGTGGTGGTCATCACCCACCGCATGAGCGTGCTGCAGGCGGTGGACAAGCTGCTGCTGATGCGCGACGGCACCGTGCAGGCCTACGGCGAGCGCGATGCCGTGCTGCAGGCGCTGGCCCAGGCCCGCGCCACACAGGCCCAGCCCAGCATTCCGCAGGAGAGCAAGGCATGAGCCAGCGCAACGAACCGGTCGTCATCGACATCACTCCGGTGGTGCAGGGAGGCGAGCCGCCGCCCGATCCGGTACCCACCAACCCGCGCGGCCCCATCTGGCTGGGCTGGCTGATCCTGCTCATCGGTTTTGGCGGATTCCTGTGGTGGACCTTCAGCGCCCACCTCGATGAAGGGGTGCCGGTGCAGGGCGTGGTGGTGTCTTCCATCAAGCGCCAGGAAGTCCAGCATCAAACCGGTGGCACCATCGAGGCCATCCTGGTGCACGACGGCGATACCGTGAAAAAAGGGCAGGTGCTGCTGCGCCTGCTCAACGTCCAGAGCGAAGCGGCCATTGCCATCAACCAGCATCTGGCGCAAACCCTCGATGCCCAGCTCAAGTCCCTGGCGCCCCTGGTGCAGGCCGGCTATTACCCGCGCAACCAGTATCTCGACCTCCAGCGGCAGTATGAAGATGCACAGTCCAAACTGAAGGTGGCGCAGGATGAAAACCGGCGCACGGAAATCCGCGCGCCCGTGTCGGGCACCGTCATGGGCGTTTCCGTGCACACGGTGGGGGGCGTCATCGGTCCGGGCGCGCGCGTCATGGAAATCGAGCCGGCCGGTGACTCGCTGGTGCTGGAAGCGCAGATTCCCACGCACCTGATTGACAAGATCCATGCCGGCCTCGAAGCCGATGTGCGCATGAGCGCCCTCAACCAGCGCACCACGCCCGTGCTGAGCGGCACCGTGCAATGGGTATCGGCGGACCGCTTCCAGGATCCCCAGCGCCCCGAAATCGCCTTCTACACGGCGCGCATTGAACTGTCGCCCGACACGCCCAAACTCCTGCATGGCGACAAGCTGAAACCGGGCATGCCGGCTGAAATCATCATCAAGACCGGTTCGCGCACGTTCTGGAATTACCTGGTGAAACCGATCCGGGACCGGGCCGCCCTGTCGCTCAAGGAACGATGAAATGAAAGGTTCCCTGCGGGTTCTGGTTGCTGCGGCCTGTTGCGCCCTGGGCGCCGGTGCGCACGCCCTGACCCTGGAAGATGCCATCGCCGCGGCGGAGAAAAACGACCCCACGCTGGCATCGGCCAGGGCCAATCGCGATGCCGCCTTCGAAAACATCGCCATCGCCCGCGCCAAGCTGCTGCCGCAGACAAGCTTTCAGGGCATGGTGCAGAAAATCCAGGAAGGGGTGAAGCAGGATGCCGCATCCGGCGGCTCCATCGGTTCCAGCTACCTGGTGAACGCCTACAACAACCAGTTTTCCCTGCGCCAGGGGCTGTATCACCCGCGCGACTGGATGGGCTACGACATCGGCAAGCTGCAGTCGGAATACGGCAATGAAAAGCTTGCTTCCGCCCGCAGCGACCTGTGGATGCGCACGGCCAATGCCTGGATCGACGTGCTGACAGCCGTTGAAGCCCGGCGCATTTACGAGCAGACCGTGAGCATCACGGCGGAAGCGGCCGACCAGGCGGAACGCCGATTCAAGGCCGGTGACGGCACGCGTGATGCGGTGGTGGAAGCCCAGGCCCAGGCGGCGCTGGCCAGGTCCCAGCTGACGGAAGCGCAAATCACCGAACGCAGCCGCCTGCAGTCCTTCCGCCTGCTCACCGGCATCGAAGCCACCGACCTGCAGGACTGGCATCTGCCGGATTACCGCAGCCTGCACCTGTCCGTGGAAAACCAGGCCGAACTGCGCAAGGCGGCGGATGAGCTCAATCCCGAAATCCTGGCGGCACGGGCGGCGGAAGAAATCAACCGCAAGAGGGCCGAACAGGCCCGGGCCGACCGCCTGCCCACGGTGGACCTGGTGGCGTCCAAAAGCTGGGCCCAGAACGACACCGTGTTCACCATCAACCAGCGCTACACGGTGCTGGGTGCCGGCCTGCAGGTGAACATTCCCCTCTATGACGGCGGCGGCCTGTCAGCCACCCAGCGCCAGGCCGAATTGTCCGCGCTGGCTTCGCGCGAGGATATGCGCGCACAGCAGCTCAAGCTCGACAGCCAGGTGGAAAACGACTGGGCCGCGGCGGAAGCCAGCCTGGAGCGCGCGCGCAGTGCCCAGCTGCTGTGGCAGTCGGCCCTGGAGCAGAAAAAGGCAGCGGAAATGGGGCTCAAGTCCGGGGTGCGCACCTGGGGCGACATTGCCCAGGCGGACATCCTGATCGCGCGCCGTGCCAGCGATTTCCTGGGCTACGCAGCCGGCGTGCTGCATGCCCAGGCGCGCCTGCTGTCCACCCTGCCGGTCACGGAAAACCTGTGGGAACCCTGGGTTGCCCAGATTTCCCTGCTGGCCAGGCCGGGCGTTCAGCCCCGGCCGTAGCCGTCCTCAAATCGCACGATGTCGTCTTCACCCAGGTAGAGTCCCGACTGCACTTCGATCAGCTCGAGCGGTTCGCTGCCGGGGTTTTCCAGGCGGTGGCGCACGCCCAGGGGAATGTAGATGGACTGGTTTTCGTGCAGGGTGAGCACGTCCTCGCCGCGCGTCACGCGCGCGATGCCTTTCACCACCACCCAGTGTTCGGCCCGGTGATGGTGCATCTGCAGTGACAGGCGCGCGCCGGGCTTGACCGTGATGCGCTTCACCTGGAAACGTTCCCCGCGGTCGATGGAGTCGAACACGCCCCACGGGCGCGGCACGCGCCGGTGCAGTGTGGCTTCGCTCACGCCGGCCTCCACCAGCTGTTCCACCACCTGGCGTACCTGTTCCACGTGATCGGCCTGGGCCACCAGCAGGGCGTCGGGCGTGTCCACGATCAGCAGGCGTTCCGTGCCGAGCGCCACCACCGGCCGGTGCGGCGCATGGATGTAGGTGTCGCGGCAGGCGCGCACATGCCCCTGGCCCACCACGCGGTTGCCTTCCTCGTCGGCAGGCGCCAGCTCCGCCACCGCATTCCAGCTTCCCACGTCGCTCCAGGCACCGCTGAAAGGCACCATGGCCACGCGCTCATGATGTTCCATCACGGCGTAATCAATGGACTGGCTGCGGCAGCGCGTGAACGGTTCGCGCCCCAGGCGCGTGAACGACCCGTCGGCACGCGACTCGCGCACGGCTTCGGTGGCGGCCTGCAGGATGTCGGGCGCATGGCGTTCGAGGGCGGCCACCAGGGTGTCCGCGCGCGTCAGGAAAATACCCGCGTTCCAGAAATGGCGTCCTTCCAGCAGCAGGGCCTGGGCGCGCGCCGCATCGGGTTTTTCCAGGAAGCGGCGCACCGCGAAGGCGCCGCCCCAGCCGGGCTGCGGCCCGCCTGCAGCCTGTTCGATGTAGCCGTAGGCGGTACTGGGAAAGGTGGGGGTGACGCCGAAGGTGACGATGGCGCCGGCTTGTGCCGCCTCGATGCCGGCCTGCACCGTGGCGGCGAAGGCTTCGTGGTCCGGAATGTGGTGGTCGGCCGGCAGGAACAGCAGCAGCGCCTCGGGCGGCACGCTGCGTGCGGCCGCGGCCATG
>JAGWIW010000156.1 GCA_028866015.1 Betaproteobacteria bacterium | reverse complement strand
CGGTTCTGACCATCCGGCGGAATTGAAACTCAGCCGCAGCAGGTCGGTCGCGATCAGGATTTTCGGTGAGAAGGCCCATGATGGCCTTATTCGTTCGAGAAACCGCATCGGTTACAGAGGATGAGGGGGTCAGTCAGGCAGCCAACGCTGGAATCACAATGAAATAGGCGTTTAGCAGGTACAGGCCGGTTGCAATCAGGGTCAGTCCCGCCAGTACATCGAATACCCGCCGGAACCGATCCAATCCGCGCAGCGTCTCGAGCCAGCCAACTGTCCCGGCTCCCAGCAAGATCGGAACAGCGCGACCGAGGGCGAATGCCAGCAGCACCTCGACGCCCAACTGTGGCGATCCCAGCGCAGCCACAACCCCCAGCAGCGCGAGCAGGGCCGGTGTGCAAAAAGGGCAGACGGCAAAAGAGAACGGCACGCCTAGCGCGAATGCGCCCCATGCTCCAGCGGGCCGGCGAGCGCGCAGAGCGATTGCAGGCAGGGATAGCTTGATCCAGCCTGGCCAGACGAAGCCCAGCACGATCAATAGGGGGCCAAGCGCCAATCCCCAGCCGCGTCCCATCAATTTGGCAACCCAGTGCCCGCCAAGCCCGGCGATCAAGCCAAGCACTGCGTGAGTGACAAGCATTCCAGCGATGAACATGCCTCCCAACGCGATTGCCTCCCGCCGCTCGCGCGCCTTTGTGACGTAGGCCAGCGATACCGGAATGACGGCCACAGCGACCGGATTGAAACTGAAGGCCAAGCCGGCAACAAAGCTTACCCCGGCGGCGCCGTAACCGAGGGTTTCAACTGCATGGCGTAGCGTGTCGGGTCCCAACTCAGTCATACCCAGCCCGTTTCCGCAATGCCTGGCAAAGCTGGCTTGGGGTAGGCAACGCGGGGAAGATGAGTTCGCCGTCTATAGCCATCGCCGGCAGGGTCAGGACGCCCAGCTCAACGGCGCGATCCAGCGCATCGAGTACGTTGATTTCAAACCATTCAACCCCTTGAAAACGGGCGGCGACCATCTGCAATTCGGATTTGGCCGTGGCGCAGCGTTCGCAGCCAGGTGTATGGAACAGTTCGATTTTCATGCATTGCTCTCCGCATCGCCACGAGCCTGCTCCAAGGCTGCCAGGATCGGGCAGGCACCGACCGGTTGGCCCCCGTTGTCGCATTCGGCAATCAGTCCGTCGAGCGCGGCTGACATGACCTGCATCGTGCGGATCT
>JAGWIW010000019.1 GCA_028866015.1 Betaproteobacteria bacterium | reverse complement strand
CGTTTGCTGTCGGGTTCGGGATCTTTGCCGCCCTTCGAGGATTTCATTTCGGAGACCATCTCGGGCGTTCGATGCAGGATGAAAACCGGTTTTCCCTGCCAGGCCACGGTCTTTTCCTGGCCCAAGCTGATTTTGGATATGTCGATTTCCACAGTGGCCTTGTCAAGAACGTCTGACGAAGGACTCATGCTTTTGACAAAGGGCACGCAGGCTGCGATTGCTCCCGCCCCGGCAACGCTGGCGGTCAAGGCCCCCAGGAAGTCGCGCCTTGATTCATCAGGGATTTCAGTCGTGTTTTGGCACATGGCAACTCGGTCGGTCATGAAAAAAAGATTGTCTTTATTCACAGGGTTAAGATTTTTTCCCTGTGCATTGCAGCATGATATCGGGCAGGAAAGGCCTGCTTATTTGATAAATATCAAACTGCGCTAATGTAAAAAGAAAAAAGATGTACAAATGTATTACGGCTGCCACAGGGGGCCGGGCTGATAAAAAGGCCGAACCGCGTTTGCCGTCCGGCCTTCAGGTGCTGCGGGAGAATGGAGTGGCCGGCACGCGTTGCACGGGCCGGCCGGGAGTTGCCTTCAGGCCAGGTCGAAGCGATCGGCGTTCATGACCTTGGTCCAGGCGGCCACGAAGTCCTGCGCGAATTTTTCCTGGTTGTCATCCTGTGCATACACTTCGGCATACGCACGCAGGATGGCGTTGGAACCGAATACCAGGTCTACCCGCGTGGCCGTCCACTTGAGTTGGCCTGTCTTGCGCTCACGGATCTCATACAGGTTTTTTCCGGCCGGCTTCCAGGTGTAGGCCATGTCCGTCAGGTTGACGAAAAAGTCATTGCTCAAAGCCCCGAGGCGATCGGTGAACACGCCGTGCGACGTGCTGCCATGGTTGGCACCCAGCACCCTCAGGCCACCGATGAGGGCGGTCATTTCGCAGGCGGTCAGGCCCATCAGCTGGGAACGGTCAAGCAGCAGCTCCTCCGGGCTCACCGCGTAATCCTTCTTCAGCCAGTTGCGGAATCCGTCAGCCAGGGGTTCCAGTACGTCAAACGATTCGACATCGGTCATGTCCTGGGTGGCGTCCCCTCGTCCCGGCGCGAAGGGAACGGGGATGTTGAATCCTGCTGCTGCAAGTGCCTGCTCGATGCCGGTGTTGCCGGCCAACACGATCACGTCGGCCACGCTGGCGCCGGTTTCAGCGGCAATTTTTTCGTAGGCGGCAAGCACCCGGGACAGGCGTTCCGGCTCGTTGCCTGCCCAGTCCTTCTGGGGGGCCAGGCGGATGCGCGCGCCATTGGCGCCGCCGCGCTTGTCCGAACCCCGGAAGGTGCGTGCGCTGTCCCAGGCTGTCACCACCCGGTCGCGGGCACTCACGCCGCTTTCCGCGATTTTTTTCCTGACCTGGGCCACATCGTAATTTTTCCGGCCTGCAGGAATGGGGTCTTGCCAGATGAGGTCTTCCTTCGGCACGTCCGGGCCGATGTGGCGGGACCTGGGGCCCAGGTCGCGGTGGGTCAGCTTGAACCAGGCGCGCGCAAACACTTCAGAAAAGTACGCCGGATCCTTGTGGAAGCGCTCGGAAATCTTCCGGTATTCGGGATCCATTTTCATGGCCATGTCTGCATCGGTCATGATGGGATTGCGGCGGATTGAGGGGGCTTCCGGGTCAACCGGCTTGTCTTCTTCCCGGATGTTGACCGGCTCCCACTGCCAGGCGCCCGCCGGGCTTTTTTTCAGTTCCCATTCATAGTTGAGCAGCAGCTGGAAGTAACCGTTGTCCCACCGGGTGGGGTGTGTGGTCCAGGCGCCTTCGATGCCGCTCGTGACCGTGTCGCGGCCTGTGCCACGGCTTGCGTGGTTGATCCAGCCCAGCCCCTGTTCCTCCACGTCGGCCCCTTCCGGAGCAGGCCCCAAGTTGGACGCACTGCCGTTGCCATGAGCCTTTCCGACGGTGTGTCCGCCAGCCGTCAAAGCCACGGTTTCCTCGTCATTCATGGCCATGCGCGCGAAAGTCACGCGCACGTCGCGTGCCGTCCTGAGCGGGTCGGGCTTGCCATCGACCCCTTCGGGGTTTACATAGATCAGGCCCATCATGACGGCGGCCAGGGGGTTTTCCAGGTCGCGTTCACCGGAGTAGCGGCTGCCTTCGCTGCCGCTGGGCGCCAGCCATTCCTTTTCTGACCCCCAGTAGATGTCCTTTTCGGGCTGCCAGATGTCTTCCCGTCCAAAGGAGAAGCCGAAGGTTTTCAGTCCCATCGACTCGTAGGCCATGGTGCCTGCGAGAATCATCAGGTCAGCCCAGCTCAGCTTGTTTCCGTATTTCTTCTTGATGGGCCAGAGCAGTCGGCGCGCCTTGTCGAGGTTGGCATTGTCGGGCCAGGAATTGAGAGGGGCGAAGCGCTGGTTGCCCCGGCCTGCGCCACCCCGCCCATCCGCGATGCGGTAAGTTCCAGCAGAGTGCCAGGCCATGCGGATCATCAGGCCACCATAATGACCCCAGTCTGCCGGCCACCAGCCCTGGCTGTCGGTCATCAGCGCCTTGAGATCCTTCTTGAGCGCATCCACATCCAGCTTTTTGACGGCTTCCCGATAATTGAAGCCGGGTCCCAGGGGGGTGGTCTTGCTGTCCTGCTGATGCAGGATGTCCAGGTTCAGTGACTTGGGCCACCAATCCCTGTGCGACAGGCTGCTTGAGGTGACGCTCCCGTGCATGACGGGGCACTTGCCGGAAGAACCAGAATCATGGCTTGCCATCTTTTGCTCCTTGATGCGTTGTTGACCGGAATCACCCCGTGACACGCCATGCGTCTTCGCGCAGGGAATTAAGGCGTGATCACGTCATTGATACGCCTGAGCGGATCAGGTGATCGAAAGCAGACAGGCTGGCTTTTGCGCCTTCGCCCATGGAAATGATGATTTGTTTGTAGGGTACTGTCGTGCAGTCGCCGGCTGCGAAGATGCCCGGCACTGAAGTTGCCCCCCGGGCGTCAACTTCGATTTCGCCAAAGCGGGACAGGTTGATGATACCCCGGAGCCAGTCGGTGTTGGGAAGCAGCCCGATCTGGACGAACACGCCTTCCAGTTGCAGGGTCCTGGATTCCCCGCTACGGCGGTCCGTGTAGGTCAGGCCGCTGACCTTTCCTTCGCTTCCGGTCACTTCGGTGGTCTGGGCGCTTGTGATGACGGTGACATTGGGCAGGCTGTGCAGTTTTTTCTGCAATACCGCATCGGCGCGCAGCGTGTCTGCAAACTCCAGCAGGGTGACCTGGCCGACAATCCCGGCCAGGTCGATGGCCGCTTCAACGCCGGAATTGCCGCCACCCACCACGGCCACGCGCTTGCCCTTGAACAGGGGGCCGTCACAGTGGGGGCAATACGCCACCCCTTTGCCCCGGTATTCCTGTTCGCCCGGCACGTTGAGTTCGCGCCAACGGGCGCCGGTGGAAATAATGAGGGTCTTTGACTTGAGCGTTGCCCCGTTCTTCAGGCGGATCTCATGGTAATTGCCGGCGTTTCCCGGGACCAGCGCCTCGGCTTGCTGCAGGTTCATGATGTCCACCTCATATTCCCTGACATGCTCTTCCAAGGCGCGGCCCAGTTTGGGGCCATCCGTGTGGGGTACGGAAATCAGGTTTTCGATGGCCAGCGTGTCCATCACCTGGCCTCCGAAGCGTTCGGCGAGCAGTCCGGTGCGGATTCCCTTGCGCGCGGCATAAACGGCTGCGGCAGCGCCTGCGGGGCCGCCTCCCACCACCAGCACATCGAAGGGGGCTTTTTCGGAAAGCCTGGCGGCCTCGCGGCTGGCAGCGCCGGTATCGAGCTTTGCCAGAATTTCTTCCAGCGTCATGCGGCCATCATCAAACGGTTCGCCGTTCAGCCAGACACTGGGGACGGCCATGATCTGGCGTGCGTCCACTTCCGCCTGGTTGAGGGCGCCATCAATCATCACATGCTGCACGTTGGGGTTGAGGGCAGCCATGGCGTTGAGCGCCTGCACCACGTCCGGACAATTGTGGCAGCTCAGGGAGACGTAGGTTTCAAAGCGGTATTCCCCGCCCAATGATCGGATTTGCGAAGCCAGCTCGTCGCTGATCCGGGGCGCGTAACCGCTGGCTTGCAGCAAGGCCAGGACCAGGGAAGTGAATTCATGCCCCATGGGCAGGCCGGCAAAGCCGATGCGGGCCGCTTCGCCCTTTCTGCTGATGGTGAATGAGGGACGGCGGCTGTCGGTGCCGTTATCCCACAGGGAAACCTTGCCGGACGGGCTGGCAATGTCCTCCAGCAGCCCACGCATTTCGGCGGATTTGGGGCCATCGTCCAGGGAGGCCACCAGGTCGATGGGATCGACCAGCTTTTCCAGGTAAGCCTTGAGCTGGGCTTTGATAGAGGCATCCAGCATGTTGTTTCTCCTTGGGCAGATGGCAATACGAAGGCTTCGGCGTACGCAACGCCTTGGTATTGCGATCTCGGGTGCACCCGGGGCGAACCCCGGGTGCCGTGGGATGTCAGATCTTGCCGACCAGGTCGAGCGACGGGGTCAGCGTGGCTTCGCCTTCCTTCCATTTGGCCGGGCAGACCTCGTTGGGGTGGGAGGCAACGTATTGGGCGGCCTTGAGCTTGCGCAGGGTTTCCTTCACATCGCGGGCGATGGCATTGTCATGGACCTCCAGGGTCTTGATCACGCCTTCCGGATTGATGATGAAGGTGCCGCGCAGGGCCAGGCCTTCTTCCGGGATGTGCACGCCAAAGGCGTTGGTCAGCACATGGGTGGGGTCGCCCACCAGCGGGAACTTGGCCTTGCCCACCGCGGCAGAAGTCTCGTGCCACACCTTGTGGGAAAAATGGGTGTCGGTGGTCACGATGTACACTTCGGCCCCGGCTTTCTGGAACTCGGCGTAGTTGTCCGCAGCATCTTCCACTTCCGTCGGGCAATTGAAGGTGAAGGCGGCCGGCATGAAAATCAGGACAGACCATTTGCCATGCAGGTCTTTCTCAGTCACTTCAATGAACTTGCCGTTGTGGAATGCCTGGGTTTTGAAGGGCTGGACCTGGGTGTTGATGAGGGATTGCATCGGGGGTTTCTCCTTAGTTAATGGCCCGTTTCCGGGTTAAATGTCATGCCATGGGCTCGACTATAGGGGGGGCAGATCGATATGTCCAATTGATTGATTAAATAAAATTGATAGATGATATCTATCAGATATACGCGACCTTGGTTTGCACTCGGAGTGAATGCTTTCGGACCCTACCCGCTTCTCTTTGAGGTTCTTCAGGGCGCAGTGAACCAGCAGCTTGATCGTTTTTGAGAAAGCTCCGATGGCCACAGATTTCGTGGCGGGCTATTGAACTATCAGGGAGCATTTGACTGCGATGGCGTCCAGTACACCAAATGAGCGTGTGTCTGGAAAGGGCTGCGGCCAAACCGTATTGACCATGGGCCAAGGCCTGATAAGCTTTGAAAAAAGCGGTTCGTGCTGCAGCCGTAGCCGCGATCAACCACGGGAGAAAGCGCATGATGACAGTACGGAATCAGGCGAAGTCTGTTTTGGCCATGATGGCCCTGTTGCAAATCTTTCCCGCCGTCGTCATGGCGGCGGAAGGTAAAGTGGACGTGCGCGATGCAGCCACGGTCCGGGAAATTTCGATGGTGGACGACAGGATCAAGGACGTGGTCCATCACAACAATCAGGTGAGCGCGCGTTATGAGGCGCTGGAAGTGGCCGTGGATTCCGGAGACGATGTGGCCATTGCCCGCGCGGAAAAAGCCCTGGCAACGGCACGCCTTGAGTTCCTGGCGGCGCAGGAAAGCCTGAACAAGGAAATGAAGCGATTGCATGCCTTGAAAAAATAACAACCCGGCTGGGGGTGGGACATGTACATCCATTGGGGGGAGTCACTGGAGCTGCACAATGAATTGATCGATACCCAGCATCGCATGCTGGTCCTGCTCTGCCGAAAGCTGGATATCGCCATCAAAAGCAAAGTGCCCGATCAAAGAATCCGCTGGATCGTTCTTGAGCTCAAGAAATTTGCCGAGTTTCATTTCCTGAGCGAAGAGAACCTGATGCACGAAGTGGATTATCCGGATGTGGACAACCATGCCCTGCTGCATACCGATCTGCTCATGCGGCTGGACATGATGATCGCCAAAATTTCACACCACAAGGAATTTCCTGACGATCTGCTGCATTTCCTCAACAAGTGGCTGGTGCAGCATGTGGCCGCGGAAGATCTGAAAATCGCCGAATATCTCCGGCAGTCAGGAAAACGCCCGCTGGGGGAAGGTCTTTACCACGAGTATCTGCTGTCCGCGCCACCGGGGCGGGTGTAGCCGGGGCGACTTCAGAGTCCCACCTTGCGCAGCTGTTCCGGGTTAAGCAGGGTGATGTTGCGTCCCTGCACTTCGATCAGGCCGCTTTCAGAAAGATCGTGCAGCATCCGGGAAAACGTTTCGGCGGAAATGTTGAGCCTCGAGGCGATCACGGCCTTGCCCGCCGGCAGCCTGATCGTGGACTGGTGATTTTCGTTTTCGCGCAGGTCCTGTGACAGCAGGAAACCGATCAGCCGCTGGGTGGCCGTGTCCAGGGAGTAAGCCGCCACGTCATGGATGAGGCCATGCAGCCGAATGCTCAGGCCCGCGAGCATTTTGAGGGCAAAGGACCTGTTGTGGGCGATTTCGTCAAACACGGCCGATTTGGAGACATGCAGCAGCAGGCTGTCCACCAGGGTCTGGGCATAGACCGGGTAGGGCCTTTCCATGAACATCACCGCTTCTCCGAAGGTCTGTCCCGCGGCAATGATTTCCACGATCTTCTCGGCGCCTGCCTGGGACAGGAAGGTGAGCTTGAGCTGGCCCTGGACCACCAGGTAGAACCCGTTGGAAGGATCGCCCTTCTGAAACAGGATGGTGCCCTTGGGCGCACGGATTTCCCTGCTGCCGCGGGCCACCCGATCGATTTCTTCCGGCGACATTTCGCGGAACATCGGGGAGCGGATCAGGATATCGCGAATTCTTGAGGGGGGTGGATTTCCGTTCACGCCCCAAGACTAATGGGCGGTGCGCATTCTGGCAACCCGGTGCACCCTCCGGAAAATGTGGGCTGCCTGCAGTACGTTGATTTCCAGCCAGGCCGCGTGAATCATCCACAACAACCCGGCCACCCTGGCCAGCTGGGGAAACCAGCTGGAAGCGGCGAGCGTGGCGATGGCAACGGCCAGCAGGGCAAGCTGCCGGTCGGCATGGAAGCGGGCGTGGATGTCGCGCACGTTGGGCACGATGCCCAGGCCGGGGTAGGCGCTTTGCAGGTGGAACCAGGTCAGGAACGGCACGATCTTGTAGAGCATGCCCTGGATCACGCACAGGATGAACCCGGGCAGCACGCATACGCCCAGCATCAGCAGCCAGGATTCCGGCAGGCCGTCGTCCATCAGTTCCGGCAACAGGGCCATGCAGGCGGAAAGCGCAAGCAGGCCAATGCCCAGGCGCCAGAACTGCAGGGTGGTATCTGGCACCTTGCGCCGGCGCCGGGACAGCAACTGCCAGGTAACGGCTGCGAACCACAGATTGCCCGCAACGAGGCCCAGGCTGGCTGCAATAGACAGGGCCTGGCCTGCGGATCCCGGCACGAATGCCCCCAGCGTTTTTCCGGTGAGCAGCAGGAACAGGGCCGGAATCAGCCGGGATGTCATGCGTACCGGGTAATGGGCCGTGAGCTGGAACATGGGAATGAGCTGGTAGGCCAGACCCAGGATCAGCAGAGTGGTCCATCCGCCCAGGCCCCACAGGGGATGCAGGGCGGAGAGCGGCACGTAGGGAATGGCCAGTCCGCCGCTGCGCGCGGCGGCCAGAATCAGGCCGAACGCCACGGTCACGGTCAGGGCGGCAAGCGCCGCTCGCATGCCCTGGATGGACGCGCCGCCTTCCCGGATTTTCCTCAGGGCGCCGACAAGCCACAGGCCGAAGCAGCCGAAAGCCATGGAGAGGAAGCCGAGCGCGAGGTGAAAAAACAGCGCATGCCCGCTCATGAACGCCATCGCCAGGCAGATCGTTCCGGCCACCAGGGGGGCATGCACCAGCCAGGCCACCCGTACCGGATGCGCAAGAGGCACGCCCCCCAGCACCGGCAGCAATTGCAGCAGGGCACCACACATGATCATGGAGGTAAACCCCAGCGTGAGCAGATGAGTGGCTGCCAGTGCCGCGGCACTGTGTCGGCTCGCCATCAGATCAGGCCCCTGCGCGAACAGCAGGGCTGCGGCCGCCAGCAGGAACAGGGGGGCGGTGAGAAAAAAACGGAACGGCACCGAGATCGGGGGCGCTTGCTGGAAAGAGAGTCCGATGGGAATCATGGGTCGCTGGACACCGGTTCAGCGGCTCGGGCTACGCCAGATCAGGATTTCAAAAATCCCATCATCCGTGAAATGCGTATCGTGTCTGAAACCTTCGCGCTGCAGTATCGGATAGAGCGGGTGCGGTTCCCGGTGGTGGATCATGCGGATGCGCTGTCCAGGCTCCAGCACGCAAAGTGCCTCCAGCACCTTCTCCAGCGGTTCAGGCGGCTCCAGGTCCCGCACGTCCAGGGTGAGGTCCACGGTCATCAGGCTTGTGCCTCCAGTGCCTGCATTTTCTCGAGGAGGTCGTCGGTCTCGCCTGCCAATGCCTGGCCGGCAAGGCGGTAGAGCACGTTTTCCTCTTTCAGGTTGTGCTGCTGCATCAGGGTCAGGAGCGTTTCGGCTTCCCCCAGGAACTGCTCGGCGTTGCGCGATGAAAGCGCGTGGTCCAGCCGCGACAGCAGACGTCTCATCTGGCTGTGCTCACCGCGCATGAACTCAGTCGGCCCTCCCACAAGACCGGTCGCTTGTTCGAATGCCGGAAACAGCACCTCTTCTTCCCGCCTGAAATGCTGTTCCGTTTCAATGCGGAACTCGCCATACAAGGGGGTTGCCTGCTCCCAACGCGCTTCGGCAACGGCGCTTTCCGCTTCTGCGAACAGGGTGTCGCACTGGTAATGCTCTGCTGATAGGTATTGGCTGATACGGCTCATGGAAGCATTCCTCCGGTGAACGGGTACGCGTTCATTCTGAAAGCAACGGCTTTCCGGAAAATTGAGGCACCTCAAGAAAATCAAGGTGATGATGTTTATGGCATCGCGTGTTCTGATGGTCTGGCTTGTCACTGCACCTGCAGTGTGGTGCGTGGCATAATTCCGCGACCCCATTTGCCACAGTAAGGAGACGTTTCATGACACTTAAACAATCCATGCTTGCCAGCAGCCTGGCCTGCCTGGCCTTGGGCGCCGTTGCCGGCGATTTCACCCTCAGCAGCCCGGATATCAAAGCGGGCGGCCATCTGCCCTTGGCCCAGGTGTTTGACGGTTTTGGCTGTACCGGAAAAAACATTTCGCCCGCCTTGAAGTGGCAGGGTGCGCCTGCCGGGACGCGCAGTTATGCCCTGACTGTATATGATCCCGATGCGCCGACCGGCTCGGGCTGGTGGCACTGGGTGGCGCTGAACATTCCGGCCTCGGTGCAGAGCCTGGCTGAGGGTGCTGGCACCGTCTCAGGCACGGGGCTGCCCGAAGGCGTCGTACAGGTCCGTACGGACTTCGGGCAACCTGGATTCGGGGGGGCCTGTCCGCCCGTGGGCGACAAGCCGCATCGCTACATTTTCACGATCCATGCGCTCAAGGTGCCCAAAATTGAGCTGCCGCCCAATGCCACGGCTGCCCTGGCAGGGTACATGATCCACGCCAACGAACTGGGCCAGGCCGGTTTCACCGCCTACTACGGCCGCTGATCCCGCGGGCCGGGTGGTTCCCGGTCCGGCGGGATGCTGTAACATCATTTATAACTTGTCAAAATCCTCCGTTACCGGAACAATCTTCACCAATACCACGACGATAACAAGTTCAAATCCATCACAAGGCGGCGGCGGGGGGGCATCGTGCTGCACAGCATTGATGAAACGGAAACACAACTGCAACGGATGGATCGCCTGTATTCGGTACTGGTCCAGGTCAACCAGGCCACCGTGCTGTCGCCCACCCGTGAAGCCCTGTTTCATAAGGTGTGCTGGATCCTGGTGGAGTACGGCGACCTGCTCATGGCCTGGATCGGCTGGGGCAACGAGCAGACCGGCCTGCTCGAGCCGGTGGCGCGCTGGGGTGACGACAGCGATTACCTGCACAAGGTCCTGATCGCCATAGACGACCGCCCTGAAGGTCGCGGTCCCTCAGGCACGGCCTACCGTACGGCCCGCCACTTCGTTTCCAATGACCTGCTCAACGATCCCTCCACGCTGCCCTGGCGCAACGAAGCCCGTGCGCGGGGTTATCTCGCCTCCGCCGTGTTCCCCCTGAAATGCGGGCAGCGCGTGTGCGGCACCCTCAACGTGTATGCCAGGGAGGCCGGGTTTTTCCAGGAGCGGGAAGTGGGGCTTTTGCTCAACGTGGCCCAGGACCTGTCTTTCGCGCTGGACTATTTTGCGCGGCTTGAAGTCCAAGGCAAGGTCCAGGCGCATCTGGAGCGCTATTCGGCCATCGTGGAAAGCACGGGCGATGCCGTGGTGGTCTGCACGCTGGATGGGGTCGTGACCGAATGGAATGCGGCAGCCGAGCGCATGTTCGGTTATGCCGCCAAGGAAATGATAGGGCAGCCGATCGCCGGCCTGATCCCCGCGGAACACCGCCAGGAAAAGATGGAGCTGTTCGCCCGTGTGGCCGAGGGAGAGGCGGTGAGTGCGCGGGAAACAGTGCGCATCCGCAAGGACGGCACGCTGCTGCCCGTCGCAGTGGCGCTGGCCCCGGTCATGGGGCCGGATCCCGCCCAGCCAGGCAATTCCCGCGTGACGGGCGTTTCAGCCATCTACCGCGACATCAGCCGGCGCAAGCTGGCGGAAGAGCAGGCTCGCAGGGAATACACCTTTTCGGAAGCCATGATCGAGAGCATGCCCGGCATCCTCTACTTCTACAACGATGCCGGTGAAATGCTGCGCTGGAACCGGAATTTTTCCGTGGTCTCGGGCTACAGCAACGAGGAAATGCGTTCCCTGCATCCCACGGATTTTTTCCGGGGAGAGGACCGGGAGCGGGTGGCCGCACGAATCCAGGAAGTGTTCGAGCAGGGCGAGGCGACCGTGGAAGCGGATTTCATCGCCAAGGACGGGACAGCCACGCCTTATTTTTTCACGGGGCGGCGCCTTCTGTTCGACGGCAGCCCCTGTCTGGTGGGTGTGGGCATCGACATCAGCCGGCGCAAGGCCATCGAAGCCGACCTGGAAGCCCATGCTGCGCTGCTGCAGGCCACGTACCGCCGCCTCATGGAAGTACAGGAAAACGAAAGGCGCGGCCTCGCGCGCGAGCTGCATGACACCATCGGCCAGGAGCTTACGGCGTTGAGCCTCAACCTGACCCTGATTGGCCAATCCCTGCCGGCCCCGTTGCAGGAATCCCTCGGGCATCGCCTGGATGACTCGCAGAAACTGCTGGAAGACACCATGCAGCACCTGCGTCACATCATGGTGGAACTGAGACCACCCGGCATCGATGAACTGGGCCTGTTTGCCGCCTTGCGTGAACACGCCCGGCGTGTGGCCCAGCGCAGCGGATGCGAGCTCGTGGCGAAAGGACAGGAGCCTGTGCCCCGGCTTCCTCCAGCCACGGCCATCGCGCTTTTCCGCATCGCCCAGGAAGCCCTGAATAACAGTGTCAAGCATGCCCGGGCCACGGTGCTGGAAATCCATTGCCGTCATGAGGACGGGAAATTCGAGCTGCAGGTGGCAGACAACGGCCACGGTTTTGCCCCGGGTGCGCGTCGGGCGCTCACCGGGCTGCACGGCATGGGCATGACCACCATGCGCGAGCGGGCGGAAGCCATTGGCGCCACGCTCGACATCCGTTCCGATGCGGCTTATGGCACCCGCATCATCGTGACGCTGCCTCATTCCGGTCCTGCCGGCACCCGCAAGGAAAATTGATGTCACTGACCGTATTCATTGCCGATGATCATGCGGTGGTGCGCGAAGGTCTGGGCGCCTTGCTGTCCTCCCAGCCGGATATCAGCATCGTGGGCACAGCCACCGACGGGCGTGAAGCCGTCACTGAAGTGCTGCGCCTGAAACCGCGGGTGGTGCTGCTGGACATTTCCATGCCCGGACTCGACGGCATCGAATCCATGCGCCAGATCCTGGACCAGCAGCGGGACATGGCCGTGGTAATCCTGTCCATGCATTCCAGCGCCCAGCATGTGTTGCATGCGCTCGAAGCGGGTGCGCGGGGCTACCTTCTCAAGGAATCTGCCGGCCGGGAAATCATCGAAGCCGTCCGCGCGGTACATGCCGGGCGCCGCTACCTCAGCCCGAAAGTGGCGGAAATCGTCGCGGAAGGGCTGGGCGGGCGCAGCGGGGAAAGTCCCCTGGAACGCCTGAGCCGGCGCGAGAGGGAGATCATCAAGCTGGTGGCGGATGGTCATTCCAGCGCCGCCATCGCCGAGATGCTGAACCTTTCCCCCAAAACCGTGGACAGCTACCGCAGCCGTCTCATGCAGAAGCTGCACCTGTCCGATTTGCCGGCACTTGTGAAGTTTGCCATTCAGCATGGGCTGACGGCACTGGAATAGCGGCAGTCAAGAATTCCCTACAGACACGTCTCCGGCGCGGGTGTTAGCGTTGCCCCATCCTGTATTCACAAGGCGCACTGCGCATGGCCGTTCCCCAAAAAAAATCCGACACCGCGGGCGCCGCCAAGATCCTGGTGGTGGAAGACCACGAGGCCACACGGGAAGCAGTCACCCTGATGCTGCGCACTGCATTCCCGGGTTGCCAGCTGCTGGGAGCCGACAGTGCGGAAAGTGCATTGCCCCTGTTTGACGCCGAATTGCCCACGCTGGTGGTCATGGACATTGCCCTGCCCGGAATGAACGGTTTCGAGGCCACCCGCCGCATCCGTGAACGCCATCCCGAATGTCTCGTGGTGATCCATTCCAGCAGCGACATGCCGATTTATCGCGAGGAATCCGCTGCGGTGGGGGCCGTGGCTTTCGTCAGCAAGGGACGCACGTCGCGTGACCTGATCCAGATCGCTTCCCGTTATCTGCCGCAAAGTGCCCAGGGATAGCAAGAATTCCCTACAGGCTGTTCCCAGGTTTTCCCGCAGCAAGTTCTCAACCTTCCCGGCATACCCACCAGATACTTTCCCCTAGCATAGGTCTCATGGCTGCTTTCCGTGCGCCAAACCGCACCGGCAGACCAATCGGTAAAACAGGGGGACATCATCATGCAAGTCGCGCCGTTGCCTCACGACGAAGCAGAACGCCTGCTGGCGCTGCAGGCCTGCGCATTGCTCGACACGCCGCGTGACCCCCTGCTTGATGACATTACCACGCTGGCAGCCCGCATCTGCGGCACCCCCATGGCGCTCATCACGCTGGTGGACCGGAACCGCCAGTGGTTCAAGTCGGTTCACGGCCTGGTGGATATCACAGAAACGGCACGTGACATTTCCTTTTGCGCCCATGCCATCCTGGCCGACACCCTCCTGGAAGTGACCGATGCCTTGCACGATGTGCGCTTTCAAGACAATCCGCTGGTCCTCGCCCAGCCCGGAATCCGCTTTTATGCCGGCATGCCCCTGCGCGATACGGCCGGGCATGCGCTGGGCACCCTCTGTGTCCTGGATCGCCAGCCGCGTGCGCTGAGCGAAGAGCAGCGCGCCGCGCTGCAAACCCTGTCGCGCTTGGCGCTGCCCCTGTTGCAGCATCATCGCGTGAGCGAGGCTCTGCGTTTCAGCGAAGAGCGCCTGGAGATTCTGTCCCGTGCCACCGATGACGTCATGTGGGACTGGGAGCTGGAATCGGACACCCTGTGGTTCAGCGAAAATTTCGACCGCGTGTTCGGCTGGGCTTCGGAACACGGCGCGCGCGAGCGCGCTTCCTGGGTAGGGCGGCTGCACCCGGAAGACCGGCGACGCGTCATGATGAGCCTGCAGGCCGTGCTGCTGGGGCCGCAATCGCTGTGGTCCTGCGAGTACCGCATGCTGGGCAGCGGCGGAGGCTACCGGACGGTGTTTGACCGGGGTTTCGTGGTGCGCGACGAGGATGCGCAGGCCGTGCGCATGACCGGCTGCATGGTGGATCTCACGGCCCGTCGCGAAGTCGAGGAACAGGCGCTGGAACGGGAACGCCGGCAGGGGTTGATCGCCGACTTCGGTCGTCAGGCCCTGGCCGACCCCGACCCCGAAGCGCTGCTGGCGCAGGCAGTTCGCATCATCAGCGAGACGCTGGATTTCGAGTACTGCAAGATCCTCGAACTGGACGGCAACGGACGCGACCTGATCCTGAAGGCGGCCGTGGGTTGGCCCGAAGAGGCCATCGGTGCCGTCATGACGCATGCCGATGCCGACACCCAGTCAAGCCGGGTCCTGGAACTGGGACAGCCGCTGGTGGTTCAGAATTTTGCGGAGGAGTTGGATTTTTCCCGCACGGAACTTGCCCTCACGCATCGCATCCTGAGCGGCGTGAGCGTGCTGATCCCGGGTCCGCAGATGCCTTACGGCGTGCTGGGCGTGCACGCAGCCCGTGCCCATTCGGTAACGCCTGATGCGGTGAGCTTCGTGCAGAGCATGGCCAACATCATCGCCACGGCGCTGACGCGCCGCAAAGCCAACGAAAAGCTGGCTTACCTCACCCAGTTCGATGCCCTTACGGGGCTGCCCAACCGGACCTTGTTCCGTGACCTGCTGGCGCAATCCATCGCGCGTGCCGAACGCAACGAAAAAATGCTGGCAGTGCTGGTGCTCAACCTGGACGGGTTCAAGCTGGTCAACAACAGCCACGGATTCAGCACGGGTGATCGCCTCCTGGTCCAGGTGGCCCAGCGGCTTGCAACCTGCGTGCGGGCAGGGGACGTGGTGTGCCGCATGACGGGGGACGAGTTCGGGATCATCCTGGCCGATCTTGCCCGGGCCGAAGATGCGGCCCAGATCGTCCAGCATGTGCTGCACACCCTGTCCCTGCCGTTCGAATTTTCCGGCGGGGAAACGTTCCTGTCGGCGAGCGCAGGCATCTCGCTTTACGATTCGGACAGCGAGGTGGCGGAAGAACTGATACGCAATGCGGAAATTGCCATGTACCGGGCCAAGGAACAGGGACGCAACCGCTGCCAGTATTACGCACCGCAGATGAACCAGCGCGTGCTGGAACGCATGCAGCTGCAGTCCAGCCTGCGGCGCGCCATCGAGCGCGACGAGTTCCGCCTGGAGTTCCAGCCCAAGGTCTGTCGGGAGCAGGGACGCATTTGCGGCGCCGAAGCCCTGTTGCGCTGGGATCATCCGGAACGGGGAGCGGTTGCGCCTGCCGAATTCATTCCGGTGCTGGAAGAGACGGGTCTCATCCTGACCGTGGGACTGTGGGTGCTTGAATCCGCGTGTGCGCAGATGCGCCAGTGGCGCGAATCCGGCATGACAGTGCCGCCGGTCGCCATCAACCTTTCGCCCCGCCAGTTCCAGCAGGAAGATCTGGACGTGCGCATTCGCGACATCCTGGCCTCCTACGGCGTTCCTCCGCAGCAGATCGAACTGGAAATCACCGAGTCCATGCTGATGCACGATCCGCGCCAGTCCGTGAAAATCCTGCGCAAACTCAAGCAACTGGGTGTGCTGCTGTCGGTGGACGATTTCGGCACGGGTTATTCCAGCCTGGCCTACCTCAAGCAGTTCCCGCTCGATGCCCTCAAGATCGACCGCGGATTCATCAGTGAAATCACTCAAAATCAGGACGATGCGGCCATCGCGCTCGCGATCATCGACCTGGCCCATAACCTGGGGCTCAAGGTGGTGGCAGAAGGTGTTGAAACCGAAGCCCAGGTGCGATTCCTGGTCAGGCACGGGTGCGACACCCTGCAGGGGTTCCACTTTTCCCGCCCGCTTTCTCCGGAATCTTTTGCCCACCTGCTGCAGCAAAACATTCCGCTTGCTTCCGCCCAGCTCGACGAATCCCAGCGGTTGCGCCTGGCCGGCTCCTAAAGCTGGTAGCCCACCGTTCTCACCAGCCCTTCAAGCAGGCTGCGACCCAGCCCGGGCGCACGTGGCCGGTAAGGGGTGGCCCTGGCCACGTGGCGCTCGCTCCAGTCCTCCAGCCAGGCAATTTCTGTCGGGCCGTAGAATGCCGTCATCAGTTCAAAGTTGAGGAACAGGCTGCGGCCATCCAGGTTGGCTGAGCCGCACAGGGCCAGCTGATTGTCCACGATCACGGCCTTGGCATGCAGCATGCCGGGGTAGAGCCGGATGCGGGCGCCGGCAGCCGCCAGCTCGCGCAGCGCAGGCTCGCGTGCCACATCCGCCAGG
Organism: Betaproteobacteria bacterium; assembly: GCA_028866015.1. GTDB lineage: Bacteria > Pseudomonadota > Gammaproteobacteria > Burkholderiales > Ferrovaceae > JAKBAT01. The sequence continues at coordinate 14,080 of JAGWIW010000019.1, read as the reverse complement.
CGGTGGTTGGAGCGCCGCGGCAGCAGCAGGGTGAAGGCGACGCCGCGCCGGCAGGCCAGGCACCAGGCAGAAAGCAGGGCATCGTCCGGAACGAAATATGGCGTGATGGCGACCAGTCGATGGCGGGCCTGGTAGGCGGCCGTAAGCAGCAGGTCGTGCAGGGTGTCGTCCGGCAGGTCCGGGCCGCTCGGCACCAGCTGGACGGGAGTGCCGGGCTGCACGGGTTCCGGCGGCAAAAAGCCATGGCGCACGCGCCCATCGCCGTTCACCGCATGCCAGTCGCGCTCGAACAGCACCTGGGCCTGGCGTGCCAGCGGGCCTTCCACCACAAAACTCAAATCCACCCAGGCCGGGCGGCGCTTGCTCCCGGTGAAGTACTCCGCTGCAAAATTGCGCCCTCCGCTCCAGAAACGCTGGCCGTCCGCAATCACCATCTTGCGGTGGTTGCGCAGGTTGGTTCGCCCTTTGAGGGGGTTGTGCAGCAGCGGCATGAACCAGCGCACGTCGATGCCGTCGCGGCGCAGCATTTCCACATGGCGACGGGGATGCCTCAGGTCGCCCAGGGCATCGAGCAGCAGGCGCACTTTCACGCCGCGCCGGGCGCATTGTCGCAGGGCCTTTGCCAGGGCCATGCCGGCTTCGTCGGCGGCAAGGATGAAGCTGCACAGGTCCACCTGGCGCTGCGCGCTTTCCAGAAGCTGGAACAGGGACTGTCGCGAGGCTTCGCCATTTTCATGGAACAGGACCGCGGGATTGAGGCTGGGTGGCGGCACGTGCATGGCCGCCAGCAGTCCGGTGGCCCAGCGCGGAGCCGCGTCTCCCAGGTCCGTGCGGTCGGGGACCGGCGGTTTGCGCAGCGGACGGGCGAATTTCCGCGTGCCGAAGAGCAGGAACAGCGGCAGGCCGAAGTAGGGGAAAAGCGCGATCAGCAACACCCAGGCTACCGCCGACGCCGGAGGGCGGCGCTGCTGTCCGATGCGGGTGAGTAGCAGGTACACCAGCAGTCCGCCCAGGACCAGGGCGCTGTGTTCCAGGGCCAGCAGGGGCAGCGTGTCATTGCCATTGAGGAACTGCAACGGGTGCATGGAGGGGGCCCTTATCCGGAATGTTGGTCAGGTGGCGCAGCGCGCGTGGCGCGCCGGCTCAGCCACCAGCCCAGCACGAATCCCGCAAGCAGAAGCACGGCCGCTGCCGCGAATTCCACTTCCTCCACATTGGCCACCAGCGATTCCAGCGCCACGCCGAAAAAATAGCCGGCACCGGCCACTGCGAAAGACCACAGCAGCGCGCCCAGGAGATTGAGTGCCGAAAAACGCGCCAGGGGCAGGCGCGTGGTGCCCAGGATGACGGGGCCGGCGATGCGGAAGCCGTACAGGAAACGGATGATCAGGATGAGCGAAACGTGGTAACGCTCAAGCAACCGGTGCAATGCCGGCACGCGGCGGGCGAGTCCCGGAAAGCGGTTCACCAGGGCCATCCCTTTCCAGCGTCCGAGGGCAAAGGCAAGCTGGTCGCCCAGGGTGGCGCCCACACAGGCCAATGCCACTACCATGCGCCAGTCCAGCAGGCCGCGCTGTGCGGAATATCCGGCCGCCAGCAGCACCGTTTCCCCTTCCAGCAAGGTGCCCAGGAATACGACCCAGTAACCATAGGAGGCAATCCACTGACTGATTTCATGCATGGGCGCAATCGCCTCACGCACTGGACCCGACCTGCAGCAGCAGGGCGGCATGGTCGGAATAGGGCTGGGGCAGCACGCGCAGGCTCGATCGCGCGGCCAGGGTGCGCGAACAAAGGCATACGTCCAGCACCAGGGAGCGCTTGTGGAACGTGAAGGTGGGTTCGTCGGGCCGGTTGAGCAGCACGAAATCAGACTGCTCCAGCAGCGGCCCCAGTTCCGACAGGCCTGTGAGGAGGTTGAAGTCACCCAGGAAAGCGGCTTCGCCCGGTTCGCCGTGCAGCAGCTGCCGGATTTCCAGAAGCTGGGCCTGACGGGCGCGCCGGTTGAGCGAGAGATGCGAGAAGTACACCACGAGATTGTGTTCGAGCCGGATCTTGTACACCAGGCGCTTGATGCCGTGGCGCAGATAGAGGGTCTCGAACGGGAAAGGTTGTTTGGCCATGAAGCCGTTGCTTTTTCCGCGCGTCACAAAAAACGAGCGCAGGCTGCTCGAGAGCCCGTATTTGTTTTCGATGTGGGCGTGGCCGTAGTGCCCTCCGCTGAGTACTTTCAACTGGTTGAGGCCGGCAGAAGGAAAGGAGCCCTGGTCGATTTCCACGAAGCAGCACAGGTCGGGATCCTCGCGTGCGATCAGGTCGCTCAACTGGTCCAGGGCGCGATGCTGCACCGTGGGGGCGCAGTAGAAATGTCGGTGCAGGTAGCGCACGTGATGGGAAATCTGTCCCCCGATGTCCCGGGCGTAACCCAGATTGCTCAAGAGAATCGTGTAGGGGCCGGCCATGGGTTCATTGTAATCCCCTTGCCCGACGGCCGGGCCGGTTTGCGCGGTGATACACTAGCCTGTCGTCTTCACGATTCGGGAGGAGCCATGAACGGAATTTCCAGAAAATCGTTTGCCCGGTGGACGCTGGCGGCCACCTGTCTCGTTGCGCTGGCGGTGCCGGCCGGGGCCGCCACGGTGTCCGACCCCCAGCTTGCAAAAGTGGTTGCCCACGGCAAGGCCCTGTTCACCCAGGCCAAATTCAAGGGCAACGGACGCGTCTGCGAATCCTGCCATCTGGGTGGCGGCCTGGAGCCGGGACGGCGCCCGGACGGGCAGCCCATCCCCAGCCTGGCCAACGCGGCGGCGGTATTTCCGCGCTACAAGGCAAGGGCTGGGCGCGTATTCACACTGGCAGATCAGGTGCGTGCCTGCATCGGGGGCGCCCTGGAAGGGCAGGTGCCGGATGAGGACAGCGGTGAAGTGACGTCCCTGGTGGTTTACCTGACATCCCTGTCGCAGGGCAAAGCCATCGACATGGGAGGCAAGCCCCAGTGATCCAGCTGGCCTGTCCGCACTGCCAGACCGTGAACCGCCTGCCGCAGGAGCGGTTGGCCGAATCGCCCAAATGCGGCGCCTGCAAGGCGCCGCTGCTGGACGGCGTGCATGCCCTCGACGCTTCGACGCTCGATCCCGTGCTGCAGCAGTCGGCGCTGCCGGTGCTGGTGGATTTCTGGGCTCCCTGGTGCGGCCCCTGCCGCAGCTTTGCTCCGGTGTTCGCGGCGGCTGCAAGTCAACATGGCGGGCGGCTGCTGTTTGCCAAGGTGGATACCGAAGCGCTGCCGGCGCTGGGTGCGCGATTCAACATCCGTTCCATTCCCACGCTGGCCGTCTTCCTGGGCGGGCAGGAACTGGGACGCCTGTCCGGCGCCCTGCCGCCAGCCCAACTGGAGCAGCTCGTTGCCGAAGTACTGAAACAAGTCGCCGTTTGACATCCTGAAAGGAAGCCCATCGTGTCAGAGCAACCCCAGGTGATCCTGGAACAGCAAGAGGATTACCGTTTCACCGCCCGTTTTGAATCCCGTGCATCAACCGTTGTGCTGGACGAAAACCCTCCGCTGGGCAACGCGGCAGGCCCCAGTCCGGCACAGCTGCTGGTGGCGGCCGTGGCCAACTGCCTTTCCGATTCGCTGCTGTTTGCCTTGCGCAAATTCAAGCAGTCCCCGGAACCGCTGCGCACGGAAGGGTGGGCCGACATCGGGCGCAACGCCGAGGGCCGGCTGCGCGTGCTGGCCATCCGCATTACGCTGCATCTGGGAGTGCCCGCCAGCGCGCTTGAGCACCTCGACCGCGTGTTGGCCCAGTTCGAAGGCTTCTGCACGGTGGGGCAGAGCGTGGCCCAGGGTATTCCTCTGCAGGTGACGGTACAGGACAGTACCGGAGCCGTGCTCAAGGCCCCGGCCTGATCAGGCGCAGGCGCGCGTGCGCGGGTTGTCCACCGTGCCGGCGCGCAGCAGCTGGCTGGGCACCTGGCGTCCGGCCAGTGCCTCCACCCGGGCGGCCCCTTCCAGCAGCAGCGGCATGTTCATGCCGGTGTCGTAACCCATGAGCTGCAGCATGTGCACCAGTTCTTCGGTGCAGATGTTGCCGGTTGCGCCGGGCGCGTAGGGGCAGCCGCCCAGCCCCCCCAGGGAAGCGTCGAACTGGCGGATGCCGGCCTGCACGGCGGCGAGCGCATTGGCAAGCCCCATGCCGCGGGTGTTGTGAAAATGCAGTGTGAGTTCCAGCTGCGCAAAGCGCTCGAGTGCTTCGCGGCACAGGCGTCCCACAGCGCCGGGGTCGGCCATGCCCGTGGTGTCGCACAGGGAAACCCCGCGCACCCCCAGGTCAGCGAAGCGGCTCGTCCATTCCAGCACGCCGGCCGGATCCACGGCCCCTTCGAAAGGGCAGCCAAAGCTGGTGGAGAGCGACACGTTCACGGGTATGCCGGCCTCGTGGGCGAGCCGGATCACGTCCGTGAGCTGGACATGCGACTCTTCCCGGCTCATGCGCAGGTTGGCCCGGTTGTGGGATTCGCTGACGGACATCACCAGGTTGAAGGCATCCACACCGGCCTTGAGTGCGCGCTCCGCGCCGCGCACGTTGGGAATCAGGGCCACGTATTCCACGGCCGGGTTGCGCCTGATGCCGTCCATGACCACCTCGGCGTCCGTCAGCATGGGAATGGCTTTCGGGCTGGTGAAGGACGTGACTTCAATGGCGTGGTAACCGGCCTGGCTCATGAGGTCGATGAGCGCGATCTTGTCTTCCGTGGGAATGAAACGGGGTTCGGACTGGAAGCCGTCACGGGTGACCACTTCGTTGATGGCGATCAGTCGGCTCATGCGATCACTCCTTCTTCGCGCAGGCGCCTGAGGGCGGCCTCGTCCAAGCCCAGGGCACCCAGCACCGCGTCCGTGTCTTCTCCCAGGCGCGGCGCACGTCGCCGCAGGTTGCCCGGCGTGCGCGACAGCTTGGGCACGATGCCTGGCACTTCGAGCGCCAGTCCGGTGGCCGTGGTGGTGGAAAGGATCATGTCGCGCGCACGGTAGTGGGGGTCGCGCGCGATGTCGGCCACGGTATAGATGCGCCCCCCCGGCACGTTGGCGCGCTGGAGCGTTTCCAGCACCTGGGTGATGGTGAGCGTCTGGGTCCAGGCGCCGATGGCGGCATCGATTTCGGAGGCGCGCCGACTGCGTCCGTCATTGTGCGCGAGGTCCGGATCTTCCCCCAGGTCCTGACGGCCGATGGCCTGCATCAGCCGCTTGAAAATGCTGTCGCCGTTGCCGGCCACCAGCACCCAGCCATCCAGGCAGGGATAGGCGTTGCTGGGGGTGATGCCGGGCAGTGCACTGCCGGCTGGCTCGCGTACCGCGCCAAATGCGCTGTATTCCGGCAACAGGCTTTCCATGCAGTTGAACACCGCTTCGTACAGGGCCACGTCCACCACCTGGCCTTTTCCGCCGTTCCGGCTGCGTTCGTGCAATGCGGACAGCAGGCCGATGGTGCCGTGCAGGGCGGCCAGCGTGTCGCCGATGCTCACCCCCACCCGTACGGGGACTTCCCCCGGCTGGCCGGTGAGGTGTCGCAACCCGCCCATGGCTTCGCCCACCACCCCAAAGCCCGGCTGGTCGCGGTAGGGGCCCGTCTGGCCGAATCCGGAAATACGCAGCAGGATCAGGCCGGGGTTGCGTGCGGAAAGGGCTTCGTAGGACATGTCCCAGCCTTCCAGGGTACCGGGCCGGAAGTTCTCCACCAGGATGTCCACGCCGGCTGCCAGGTCGCGCACCAGGGCCTGCCCTTGCGGGTGGCGCAGGTCGATGGCGACGGAACGCTTGTTGCGCGACTGGACCTCCCACCACACGGACGTTCCTTCGTGCAGCAGGCGCCACTGGCGCAGCGGGTCGCCGGTGCCCGGGGGCTCCACCTTGATGACGTCGGCGCCCAGGTCGGCCAGGGTCTTGGTGGCAAAGGGCCCGGCGATGAGCTGTCCCAGTTCCAGGACGCGCAGGCCCGCGAGGGGCCCGGTGGGGGGGGAATGTTCCATGGATGTCCGTTCCTTGTGGCGAAGCCGGCGCCCGAACCGGCCGAGACGAATAATGCTACCCTAAAATCTTTTGTGCCTGCGGCATACACAACAGAATAGGGAGCCGCGCCCTGACCACTGACTGGAGGAACCGTTCATGAATGCAGCCCCCTGGCATGCCGGCCTGACTTCACAGCATTGGAAAGTGCTCACAGGCAGTTTTCTGGGTTGGGTGTTCGACGGATACGAAGCCTACGCGCTCATCGTGGTGTTACCGGCAGCCATGAAAATGCTGCTGGGGCCTGACCAGTTGGCCTCCCAGGCCATCTACGCCGGCAGCGCCATCGGCATCACCCTGCTGGGCTGGGGGCTGGGCGGCCTTGCCGGAGGCATCATGGCCGACTACCTGGGACGCAAGCGCGTGATGCTGTGGTCGGTGTTCGGTTATGCGCTGTTTTCAGGGCTCACCGCCCTCGTGTCGGATTTTTCCCAGCTTGCGCTGCTGCGGTTCGTGACCGGGCTCGCCATGGGCAGCGAATGGGCCACCGGGGTTTCCCTGCTGGCGGAAACCTGGCCCAACAGGGCACGCCCCAAAGGGGCAGGTTTTCTTCAGTCCGGCTTTGGCTGGGGCACGCTGCTGGCGGCCCTGGTGTGGTTTTACCTGTCGCAGCATCAGCCCCTGGGGGCCGACAGCTGGCGCCTGATGTTTGCCGTGGGGGCAGTGCCTGCGCTGTTCGTGCTCTACATCCGCCGCACCCTGGAGGAATCCCGGAAATGGAAGGAGGCCGTCCAGGCCAGGCGCTGGGCAGCCACCGGCAGCTCCGGCGCGGCCGCGGAGCAGCGACCGTTTACCCTGTTCCAGCTGTTTCGCGAGCGCGAAGCGCTGCGCCGGACCCTGATCGCCTTCGTGCTGTCGGCCGTGACCACCACCGGCTGGTGGGCCATTTCCAGCTGGCTGCCGGGATACACGGTGGCGCTGGCAAAGGCGGCCGGCCTCGCCAATCCGGGAGTCTGGGGTGCGCGAGTGGCCTTGCTTTATACCGTGGGGGCGGTGGCCGCGTACCTGATGGCCGGGTTCGTGATCGACGTCATCGGGCGACGCTGGTTCCTGTTTCTCACCTATCTGGGCAGCCTGCTGCTGACGGTGGTCACCTACTGCTGGGTGGGGAGCGTGGCCACCATGCTGTGGGTGGCTCCGCTCAACGGCTTTTTCACCCTCGGCTGCGCCTACGTCTGGATGGCCATCTATCCAGCCGAACTGTTTGCCACCACGGTGCGCGCCACGGCGGCCAGCGTGATTTTCAACGCAGCCCGGCTGGTGGCCTGGGTATTCCCGATCATGGCCGGATCCATCATCAAGACCTTCGGCAGCGTTCCCCATGCGGCGCTCAGCATCGGGCTGGTGTACCTGTTGGGGCTGGTGCTGCCCTGGCTGCTGCCGGAAACCACGGGCCGGGAGCTGCCGGACTGAGGGCGTACCGCGCCTCCCGAAACAGTCTATAATGTTGCGCTGCAGTATATTTTAATAGACTGTTTTGCCAAGGAAAAACCATGAAACTCGCGGACAGGGTGGCACTCATCACCGGGGCTGCCAACGGCATCGGGCTGGCCACGGCACATAAGTTTGCGGCAGAAGGGGCCCAGGTGGTCCTGTGCGATCTGCACCAGGACCAGGTGGAAGCCGCTGCGGCAGCCATCCGTGCTGCAGGCGGACGCGCTGTGGGCCACAGGCTGGACGTGGCTGACCGCCCGCTCGTGGATCAGGTGGTGGCGGCCATCGTGGCCTCGCACGGCCGCATCGACATCCTCATCAACAATGCAGGGATCACCCAGGACGCGCGTCTGGTCAACATGACCGAAGCCCAGTTCGACCAGGTGATCGACGTCAACCTCAAGGGGGTTTTTCACTGCACCCAGGCGGTCGTGCCCACCATGCTGGCCCAGGGCAAAGGCGCCATCGTGAACGCCTCGAGCGTGGTGGGGTTGTACGGCAACTTTGGCCAGACCAACTACGCGGCCAGCAAGTTTGGCGTGATCGGTTTCACCAAGACCTGGGCGCGCGAACTGGGACCCAAAGGCATCCGCGTGAATGCGGTCTGCCCCGGCCTCATCGCCACCAGCATCCTCGACACCATACCCCAGGCGGTGCTGGAAAAAATGCGTGAGCGTTCCTGGCTGCACCGACTGGGCACGCCGGAAGAGATGGCCAGCGTGTACGCCTTCCTGGCAAGCGACGAGGCCAGCTACATCAATGGGGTGGCCCTCGAGGCCAGCGGCGGCATTTCCCTCTGACGGGGACGGCGGCCGTTGGACAATGGCTGCCGTTGAGGCGACAATGAACGCATGTCGCGCGCCAAAAAAATCGGACTGGGCGTGGTGCTCGCCGTGCTGCTGCTGGCAGCGCTCGGCGCGTGGCTGTTGCCAGGCGTGGTGCGCACCCAGGCGGAGCAGGCCGTGGCGCAGCACCTGCACCGCCGCCTCACCATCGAATCGGTCCACATCAATCCGTTCACTCTGGCGCTGACCGTCCAGGGGGCACGGCTCTACGAGCCTGACGGCCAAACCGTTTTTGCTTCCTTCGATCTGCTGGATGTACGCGCCTCGCTCGCGAGCCTGTGGCATTTTGCCCCGGTGGTGCGCTCGCTGCAGTTGACCAACCCCCATGTACGCGTGGTGCTGGAAGCGCCCCACCGCTACAACTTCGACGACCTGTTGCACCCGGCTGCCGCCCCTGAAAAGGCGGCGGGCGCACCGCTGGGATTTGCCGTGCACAACATCCAGGTGGACGGCGGGTCGATCGTGGTGGAAGACCGGCCACGCCATGCCACTCACCAGGTCAGCGCCCTGCGCATTGGCATTCCAATGCTGTCTACGTTGGCGTCGGAAGAGAACGAGGCCGTGGAGCCCGTGCTGAGCGGACGCGTGGACGGCAGCGACTTCGCTTTCAAGGGGCGTGGGTTGCCTTTCGCTGCACTGCCCCAGGCACACCTGCATCTTGACCTGGAGCAGCTCGAACTGCCGCGCTACATGGATTACCTGCCGGCATCGCTGCCGGTGGATATTGCGGCTGGCCGCATGGCGCTCCATGTGGACGCCGATTTCCAGATGCGGGCAAAGCAGGCCGCCACCCTGCAGGTCAGCGGCGATGCAGCCTGGCACGGCGTGCAGGGCAGTTTTGGCGGTAAGGACGGATGGGATTTTGTGCTGGACGACGCGCGACTCGAGGCGCGGCAGGTGCTGTTTGCCTTGTCCAATGGCCAGGTGGGCTGGCAGCGCATCGCCCTCACGGTGCCTGCCGCACAGATAACCGAACGCCAGCGCCGGCGGCCCCTGACCACGCACATCAGCGCGCTTTCCCTGGAACTGGGTGCAGGCGGGCCGGAACAGGCAGTGCGAACCGGCTTTGCGGCCACCGTCAATGACCATGGCCGCTTGCAGCTGCAGGGGCAGACGGCGCTGATTCCACTGGCGGCCCAGTGGGACGTGGATGTGACGCGATTGGATCTGCTGCCTTTTCAGCCGTTGCTGGGGCGCCGGCTCAATCTCATGATCAGGCGCGGTGAGGCCAGTCTGAAGGGGCACGTGCAGCTGGCTGACGGGCCTGGCGGTTTGCGCAGCGCGTTCCAGGGCGGGGCATCCCTTGCGAATGTGGCTGCAGTGGACACCGCCCGCGCCCAGGATCTGCTGCGCTGGAAATCGCTGCGGGTGGACGGGATACGGGTTAAAACTGCACCGTTTTCCCTGGCCATCCAGGGTGTGGCACTGACGGATTTCTTTGCCCGGGTGATGATCAACCCGGATGGCAAGATCAACCTGCAGCAGCTCGTGAAGGCATCTTCGCAGCCGGCTGCAACACCGGCTGCGGCCTCCCGTCCGGCACCGGCCGCAGCCGGCAGCACAACGCCGGAGAAACCCGCCCCCGTGACCATCGGCAAGGTGGTGCTGCAGGGTGGCGTGGTCCAGTTCAGCGACCACTATGTGCAGCCTCACTACAGTGCCCGCCTGGACCGCCTGGGCGGGGCCGTGACCGGTCTCTCATCGGATATCGCCGCCGCAGCGGACGTGGACCTGCGCGGTGAAGTCAACCATGCGCCCCTGCGCATCGCCGGCAAGATCAATCCGCTGCGCGGCAATCTCTATCTGGACATCCAGGCCCGCGTGACCGGCATGGAAATGTCGCCCTTCAGTCCCTATTCCGGGAAATACGTGGGCTACAACATCGAAAAGGGCAAGCTCAGTTTCGACGTGACCTATCACGTCCTGGACCAGGTGCTGACCGCCCAGAACCACCTGATCCTGGACCAGCTCACTTTCGGCAGCAAAGTGGACAGCCCCGATGCCACCCATCTGCCGGTGCAGCTGGCGCTGGCCCTGCTCAAGGACCGCAACGGCACCATCGATGTCCATTTGCCGATCGAAGGGTCCATCGACGATCCGCAGTTTTCCGTGGGTGGCATTGTCCTGAAAATGATCCTGAACCTGCTGGCCAAGGCGGTAACCTCCCCCTTCCAGCTGCTGGGATCATTTTTCCAGCAGCACGAAGCGGCTTCCTGGATGTCCTTCGAACCTGGGCATGCGGTGGTGACGGCAGACAACGAGGCCAAGCTGCGCGCGCTGGCGCATGCATTGACTGAGCGCCCCGGCCTCAAGCTCGACATCGAAGGCCATGCCCAGCGTGAAGCGGATGCCGAAGGACTGCGCCGCGCCAGCATCGAGCAGAAAGTGCGCGCCCTGTGGGTGAAAGCCCAGCTGGAGCGAGGCCATGCCGTGTCCTCACGGGCCACGGTGCCGCTGGACCAATATCCGGACCTGCTGCGCCAGGCCTACAAAAACGAAAGCTTTCCCAAGCCCCGAAATTTCCTTGGGTTGGAAAAGTCCTTGCCGGTGCCGGAAATGGAAAAGCTGATGATGGCCAATACGCCCGTGACGGAAGACAGCCTGTCAAAGCTCGCGCTGCATCGGGCGCAAGCGGTGGAAGACTGGCTGGTGCATGAAGGCCAGGTGCCGGTGGACCGCCTGTTCATCGTGCGCGCGCGCGAAGACGCATCAGCGCCGGCCGGCGCCCCGCCCAACCGGGTGCAGTTCATCCTGAAGTGAAGGCGCAGGCCGCCCGCGCAGGGCGGGGGCCCTCCGGGCCTTACGGCACCAGATTGTGGGTGATGGCGTAGTGAATCAGCTCGGCGTTGGTCTTGAGCTTCATTTTTTCCAGCAGCCGGGCGCGGTACACGCTTACCGTCTTGGCGCTGAGTGCCATGGTTTCAGCGATTTCGCTCAGTTTTTTCCCGGAAGCGATGAGGCAGAGCGTCTGGAATTCGCGATGGGACAGGGCGTGGTGGGGTTGCTCGAGATTGCCGTTGGTCAGGCTGTCTGCAAGCTGCATCGCCAGTTCGCTGCTGATGAATTTTTTGCCGCCAGCCACCTGGCGCACGGCTGCCACAAGCTGGCTCAAGGCTCCCTGCTTGTTGAGGTAACCTGCTGCGCCGGCGCGCAGGGAGCGCATGGCATATTGATCCTCAGGGTACATGCTGAGGATCATGACGGGCAGGGTGGGTTTCAGTTCCTTGATCTTTTTCAGGACGTCGATGCCATGTTCGCCCGGCATGCTGATGTCCAGCAACACCACCTGAAAGTCATTTTCCCGCACGAGCTTGAGGGCTTCGGTGCCGTTTTCAGCTTCACCCGTGACGCGCAGATCCGGAGTGTCCTGAAGCAGCTGCTTGATACCCCTTCGGATGATGGAATGATCATCCACCACCAATACGTTGATCATTGCCTACGGCAGTCCTTGGCTCGTCTGTCGGGTTGCGGCCGCTGTTGCAAAACATCTGGCAACATCCGCAGTCGTTGCGGATTGTAACGGACCCTCATTCATCTGGCCATAGTACCAAAGGACAAGCCCGTGCAGTGTGGGGCTTCAGGCATCGTGTTCGGGGGTGGCACTGATTTTGTGGATGGACAGGTCGGCACCCAGGTATTCGGCTTCCTGATCGAGGCGGATGCCGAGCGTGGCCTTGAGCAGGCCGTACACTAGCGAGCCGCCGACCAGCGCGATGACGATGCCCAGCAGCGTGCCGGCCAGCTGGCCGGCCAGGGTTACGCCACCCAGCCCTCCCAGTGCCCGGCTGCCGAAAATGCCGGCCGCGATGCCGCCCCAGGCACCGCAAAGGCCATGCAAAGGCCAGACGCCCAGCACGTCATCGATTTTCCAGCGGTTTTGCACGAGGGTGAACATCTTGACGAACAGCACACCGGCGACAGCTCCTACGGCCAGAGCCCCCAGGGGATGCATGATGTCGGAGCCGGCACAGACGGCCACGAGGCCTGCCAGCGGGCCGTTATACACGAAGCCGGGGTCGTTGCGTCCGGCCGCCCAGGCGGCGATGGTGCCACCCACCATGGCCATGAGGGAGTTGATGGCCACCAGGCCATTGATCTTGTCGATGGTCTGGGCGCTCATGACGTTGAAGCCGAACCAGCCCACGGCCAGGATCCAGGCCCCGAGCGCCAGGAAAGGGATGTTTGAGGGAGGGTGGGCGTAGATGGAGCCATCCTTGCCATAGCGCCCATGACGGGCCCCCAGCAGCAGCACGGCGGGCAGGGCAATCCAGCCGCCCACCGCATGCACCACCACGGAGCCTGCAAAGTCATGGAAGGCAGCGCCGGTGGTCTGGGTGATCCAGGCCTGCACGCCGAAGCGGTCGTTCCAGGCAATGCCTTCGAAGAAGGGGTAAACCAGGGCCACCAGCAGGAAGGTGGCGATGAGCTGCGGTTCAAAGCGGGCCCGTTCGGCAATGCCGCCGGAAATGATGGCAGGCACCGCTGCTGCAAAGGTCAGCAGGAAAAAGAATTTCACCAGCTCAAAGCCGCTTTTGGCCGCCAGGGACTCGGCACCGGTGAAGAAATGCGTGCCGTAGGCGATCCCGTAACCGATGAAGAAGTAGGCGATGGTGGAAATGGCAAAGTCCATCAGGATCTTGACCAGGGCGTTGACCTGATTTTTGCGCCGCACCGTGCCCAGTTCCAGGAATGCAAACCCCGCATGCATGAAAAAGACCAGGATGGCTCCCAGCAGGATGAATAACGTGTCGCTCCCAGACTTCAGTGTTTCCATGATGCAGTGCCCCCGGCATCCCGCTTGGCGTAAAAAGCGCTACCTTAATGCAAACCCGGGGAACGCACAATTGCTGTGCGTCAATGCCTCATGCCAGTGCAGGCGGATCGAGAAACACTTCGGTGACCAGCAGCCCGCGTCCGCGGCGATGGAACAGGGAACGCCGGGCTTCCAGGCGGCTTGCCGTGGCATGGCGGGCCAGCCGGCGAAACAGGGGGTGGCGTGCGCTCAGGGCCTTGAAGTGCAGGGCATGACGCAGCACGGCCGGATCGGTGAAAAGCACTTCCCCCAGGGGACGGGTGCCCAAGCCTGCGAACAGGCTCCAGGCGCCGCGCAGGGCCGGGGCCGGCAGCACCGAATGGGCGTAAACCAGGGGCTTGTCACCATCGCACAGGAGCACGTCCCGGACCCAGGCGCGGGTTCCGGGCCGGATGCCGAGCAGGGCACATTCATCGGGCAGGGGGTGGCCCAGCCCCTGGTACAGCAGTTTCACCCGGAAAGCCCGGGTGTGGGCGCGCAGCCGGGCCGTGAGCGAGTCTCGGCTGATGAGCCAGGGGCGAAGCCCCGCGGGCAGGGGGGCATGCGGTCGTCCATTCCAGGAATCGCGGCGGGTTGGGCTGGGCATCCTGCCATTATCCCATAGGCGATGGTATTCTCTTGAGCAGCGTTTTCATTATTGATCTCCTAGGGAAGTTTTTTCATGTCTGTACCCCCCCAAATGCGATGCGTCGAAATATCCCAGCCCGGCCCACCCGAAGTCCTGGTCCTGGGTTCGCGCCCTACCCCCCGGCCTGCGGCCGGAGAAGTCCTGATCGAAGTGGAGGCGGCCGGCATCAATCGTCCCGACTGTTTCCAGCGTGCCGGATTCTATCCGCCGCCACCCGGAGCATCGGACCTGCCGGGGCTTGAAGTGGCCGGGCGCGTGGTGGCCCTGGGTGAGGGCGTTCAGGGACCGGCTGTGGG
>JAGWIW010000155.1 GCA_028866015.1 Betaproteobacteria bacterium | reverse complement strand
TCGCTGTCGAGCTTCATTGCTGGCTTCCTCGCGGCGTTCGGCGGCGACAAGGACAAGGCCGCCATCGGCCGCGACGTGGTGGACACCTGGATCGTGGGGATGAATCGCGCGCTGGACGCACGGCGCAATCCCGCCATCGAGGCGCGGATCATCGACCTTGCGCACAAGGACGTGGTGGCCGACCCGATGGGCGCGGTGCAGCGCATCCACGAGCGCTTCGGCCTTGCCTTCTCGCAGGCACACAGGGCGCGCATCGACCGGTTCCTCACCGACAATCCCGCCGCTAAGCGCATGGGCAAGCACCAGCATTCGCCCGAGCAATATGGCATCGACGTCGCCGAAGTGCTCAGCCGCATGGCGGATTACTATGATCGCTTCGGCGAACTCCTGGGGAGACCGGAATGACTGTTCTCGATCGCTTCCGCCTCGATGGCCGCACTGCCATCCTCACCGGCGTGGGGCCCGGCGTCGGCGAACATGTCGCCAAGGCCTATGCCGAGCTGGGCGCCAACGTGGTCATTTCGGCGCGTTCGCAGGACCGGCTCGACCGGATCGCTGGCGAGATTAACGCCGCTGGCGGCGGGCGCGCACTGGCGGTTGCCGCGAATGCTGGCGAAACGGCCGACCTCAAAGGGCTTGTAGCCAGGGCGCGCGAAGCCTTCGGGCCGATCCACATCGTGTTCAACAACGCCGCTGCCGGGGTGGTCTATGCGCGCGACGGCGGGCTGTGGGCAAACAGCGACGAGGTTTGGAAGACGGCGATGGACGTCAACGTCTTGGCAACGTGGCGGCTGACCCAACTCACAGAGGCGGACATGCAGGCACACGGCAAGGGTTCGATCATCTCGGTGCAGAGCTGTGGTGGCTTCACCCCGATTCCACCGGCGGTTGCCTATGGTGTCAGCAAGGCGGCGCTGCTGTTCCTTGTGCGCGAACTGGCCAAGACCCAAGCGCCGCACACGCGCATCAATTGCTTGTGCGTCGGCTCGATGAGTCCCGACGGACAGGAAGCCGAAATCCACAAGGGGCTGGGGCTGGCCGAACGCAACGCCATCAAGCGCTTCGGGGCGGCCGACGAGGCGGTGGGGGCGGCGATCCTGCTCGCCAGCGACGCGTCGAGCTACACCACCGGCAGCACCGTATTTGCCGAAGGTGGCCGGGTGGGGACCATCTCGTGAGCAATCCGCTCCACACGCCCGACCAGGCAGCGGCGGAGCGGATGGCGCTGGGCCTGATCGAGCG
>JAGWIW010000072.1 GCA_028866015.1 Betaproteobacteria bacterium | reverse complement strand
GGCATCGAAGGCGACCTCAAGCCGCAACAGGACGTGACCCTCACCATCCGCCGCAAGGATGGCACCAGCGTCACGGTGCCGCTGCTACTGCGCATCGACACCCCCATCGAAGTGGATTACTACCGGCATGGCGGCATCCTGCCCTATGTGTTGCGCGACCTCATGTCCGCTTGAACGACTATTGCACAGGAGAATCGATTCATGAAAAAACCAATGCGTGTTGCCGTCACCGGCTCCGGCGGACAAATCGGCTACAGCCTGCTGTTCCGCATCGCCAGCGGAGAAATGCTGGGCCCTGACCAGCCCGTCATCCTGCAGCTGTTTGACATCACCCCCTCGCTGCCCGTGGTGCGTGGCGTGGTGATGGAGCTGGACGATTGCGCCTTCCCCCTGCTGCAAGGCGTGGTGGTCACCGACGACGTGCGCGTGGCCTTCAAGGACGCCGACGTGGCCCTGCTGGTGGGCAGCCGCCCGCGCACCAAGGGCATGGAACGCAAGGACCTGCTGGAAATGAACGGCGCCATTTTCACGGAACAGGGACGCGCCCTGTCGGACGTGGCTAGCCGTGACGTGAAAGTACTGGTGGTGGGTAATCCGGCCAACACCAACTGCCTGATCGCCATGAAAAATGCGCCCGGGCTCAAGCCCTCCAATTTCACGGCCATGATGCGGCTCGACCACAACCGCGCACTGTCGCAGATTGCGGCCAAAGTGGGGCAGCCGGTGTCTTCCGTGCGCAAGGTCACCATCTGGGGCAACCACTCCGCCACCCAGTACCCCGACCTGTACCACGCCGAAGCGGGCGGCAAGCCGGTGGCTGCGCTCATCAATGACCAGGCCTGGGTGGAAAGCAGCTTCATTCCCACCGTGCAGAAGCGCGGCGCCGCCATCATCGAAGCGCGTGGCCTGTCTTCCGCCGCCTCGGCCGCCAATGCCGCCATGAACCACATCCGCGACTGGATTCACGGCACAGCTTCCGGCGACTGGGTCACCATGGGCATTCCTTCCGACGGCAGCTACGGCATCCCGGAAGGGGTAATCTTTGGCTACCCCGTCACCTGTGCCAACGGCCAGTTCCACATCGTGCAGGGTCTTGACCTGAGCGACTTCAGCCGCGCCCGCATCAAGGCCACCCATGACGAACTGCTGGAAGAACGCAGCGCCGTGACTGGCCTGCTGGGCTGATCCCCAAAAATCAAAGGGCCGGCCGGATTGCCCGGTCGGCCCTTTTTTTGTTTTTGTTGTTCCTCAGGCCGTCACATTGACGTTCTGGCCCACGCGCGAAGAAGCGTGCGGCGGGCTTTGCTGCGGCAAGGGGTGTTGGGGCACGCCATTGATGAGCGCAAGCGCCGACTGCGCGTCATTGGGCTGGGGGGTACGCTGACTGGCCGCCGCGGCCTGCTGGGTTGCGCCACCGCCGCCGGAGGTGCCGGAATGGGTCTGGCTGTTGTTGGCCGGTGCGCCGGATTGGCTTACCGGTTGCGAGCGGGGAGGCTGGTGCTGCGCAGTACCCTGGGCAGAAGGACTGTTCGGTGACGTGCTGGCGTTGCCAGAAGCGTTATGGGCCGCCTGGTTGCGGTGCTGCTGGGCCTGCTGCTGGGTCTGGGAAACGCCGGTATTTGCGCCGATATTCATGGAAAACCTCCGTGAAATGGGGCTGGGCGGTCTGTCAGGCCGGCCAGGCAGCCAGGAATTCCTGCCAGTGGCGCCCTTCCAGGCTGGCCACGGTGGTACGGATGAACTGCAGTTCTTCCTGGTACTGGGCGGGCGTCAGCTGCCCTCTAAGCAACTGGAAACGAGTGTACAGCAAATAGGTGTTAAGCACATCTGTCTCGCAATAGGCGCGGATGCCTTCGATATCCCCGGCCTGGTAGGACGCCCACACTGCCCCGCCGTCCATGCCCAGCTTGCCGGGAAAGCCGATCAGTTTGGCCAGCGCATCCAGCGGCGCGTTGGCGCGCGCGTTATACATCGCGAGCACGTCCATGAGGTCGAGGTGGCGCGGGTGGTAGCGCGACAGGTAGTTGTTCCACTTGAAGTCGCGGTCATCCTCCCCGGTGTCCCAGTAGCGCGCCGCCGTCAGTCCATGCACCAGCGAACGGTAATGCAGCACCTGGGCGTCGAACCCCTTGCCGTTCCAGGACACGAGCTGGGGCGTGTACTTGTCCACGCCGTCGTAAAAGCGCTGGATGATGCTGGCCTCGGTATCCTCGGCCGTGCCCAGCGACCACACCTTGAAGCCGTCGCGGTTGCGCAGGGCGCAGGAAATGGACACCACCCGCTGCAGGTAGTGGGGCAGGAAATCGGACCCGGTTTTCTCGCGCCGCTCGGCAAAAGCCCGCTCCGCCACTTCGGCATGGGGGGTGGCGGGGTCCAGTTCGTACAGCCGGATGAGTCCTTCGCAGTCGGGGATGGTCTCGATGTCGAAGACCAGCACCGGAATCATGCGGGATAGACGCCCGTGGACAGGTATCGGTCACCGCGGTCGCACACGATGTGCACGATCACGGCATCACGTACGCCAGCGGAAACCTGGAGCGCTCCCCAGCAGCCGCCGCCGGAGGAAACGCCGGCAAAGATGCCCTCTTCCCGGGCCAGTCGGCGCATGGTTTCCTCAGCCTCTTCCTGCCGCACTTCCAGGATGCGGTCCACCAGGCGGCGGTCAAATATCTTGGGCATGTATTCTTCCGGCCACTTGCGGATGCCGGGCACATTGGCGCCTTCGGCCGGATAGATGCCCACCACCTGGATGGCGGGGTTCTGCTCCTTGAGGTAGCGCGAAACCCCCATGATGGTGCCGGTGGTGCCCATGGTGGCCACGAAATGGGTGATTTTGCCCTGCGTGTCGCGCCAGATTTCCGGCCCGGTGGTTTCATAATGGGCGAGCGGATTGTCTGGATTGTTGAACTGGTCGAGGATCACGCCTTCACCGGCTTCGCGCATTTTTTCGGCCAGGTCGCGCGCCGCTTCCATGCCCCCTTCTTTCGGCACCAGAAGGATTTCCGCACCCAGGGCACGCATGGTCTGGCGCCGTTCGATGCTGAGGTGCTCGGGCATGATGAGCACCATGCGGTAACCGCGCAGCGAGGCAGCCAACGCCAGGGCAATGCCGGTATTGCCGCTGGTGGCTTCGATCAGGGTATCGCCCGGCTTGATGTCGCCGCGCGCTTCCGCACGCAGGACCATGGACAGGGCGGGCCGGTCCTTGACCGAACCTGCGGGATTGTTCCCTTCAAGCTTGGCGTAAATGCGGTTGGTGGTATTCCCGGGCAGGCGCCGCAACGGAACGAGTGGCGTGTCGCCGATGCATTCTTCGATGGTTTTGATCATGGTGCTCCGACTCTAGCACAGATCAGCGCCCCTCCCAACCGTCAGTGGCGCCCGCGCGGCCCCACAAGCGCTGCGGCAGGCGCCGCTGCGGCCGGGGAAGCTGCCGAAGCCGGTCGTCCGGAAATGGACAGGTTCGGCGCCAGGCGTGACACGGTCTTGGCACCGAACCCCTTGATTTTGCGCAGATCGGAAAGGGAACGGAAACTGCCGTACTTGGCGCGGTAGGCCAGGATGGCCCGGGCCTTGACCGGCCCGATGCCCTTCACGGTGCGCAGCTGCTGCTCGCTGGCGGTGTTGAGGTCCACCAGGGCCCAGGCGGGTGCTGCAAAAAACCACAGGGTGAGGAGCGTGAACAGGAAGCGACGAACAGACACTGGCAGACAAGGCATGGCGATCTCCGGCAAGGCGACATGACAGCCCCCGGGTGAGCGCCGACGCGCGCTGTCAGCGGATCATCGCCCCCGTCATCTGCGCCACGTAGCGGGCCACGCCTTCAGTGACGTCGAGGAAGGGTTGGTCGTAACCGGCTTCCCGCAGGCTTGTCATGTCAGCCTCAGTGTAGCTTTGGTACTTGCCCTTCAAGGCGTCGGGAAAGGGAATATATTCGATCAGTTTGGAAGCTTTCATGTCTTCCAGGGTGAGTTCATCTTCCCCGCGCGTGGCCCGGATGGCGTTGATGGTGGCCACCGCCATGTCGTTGAAGGTGCGGCTGCGCCCGGTGCCCAGGTTGAAGATCCCGGAAATTTCCGGATGCTCGAGGAACCACAGGTTGACCTTGACGATGTCTTCCACCGACACGAAATCGCGCCGCTGTTCGCCGTCTGCATAACCATCACACCCTTCGAACAGCTTGATGCGGCCCTGTTCGCGGTACTGGTTGAAAAAGTGGAACGCCACCGAGGCCATGCGCCCCTTGTGCTGCTCGCGCGCGCCATACACGTTGAAGTAGCGCAGCCCCACGCAGGGGGCGGTCAGTCCCGCGTCCTGGGCGCGCTGGCGGAAATGCTGGTCGAAGGCCAGTTTCGAGTAGCCGTACACGTTGAGCGGCAGCTCGCACGAAGGGTCTTCCCGGAAACGCGTGTTGGCGCCATAGACGGAAGCGGACGAGGCGTAAACCAGCGGGACTTCCCGTTCCTGGCAGTAGCGGAACAGGCGGGCCGTGTAGCGGAAATTGTTGTCCATCATGTAGCGGCCGTTGTGTTCCATGGTGTCGGAACAGGCACCCTGGTGCAGCACCGCCTGCACTTCCCGGTCCAGCCCGTCGGATTCCACCAGCGAAATGAAATCGCGCTTGTCCAGGTAATCAGCAATGGTGCAGTCGGAGAGGTTGCGGAACTTGTCCGCCTTCTCCAGGTTGTCCACGGCGAGGATGTTGGTCACGCCGCGCCGGTTCAGTTCTTTAATGAGGTTGGCGCCGATGAAGCCGGCTGCGCCGGTGACGATGATCATCATGAAAGTCGATCCTGCCTGTGGTTATAACGTCTGTTGCAATTCGTTCCGGTGGACCACGGCCGTGCCCAGCTTGCCCACCACGATGCCGGCCGCCCGGTTGGCCAGCCGCACGGCGTCCGGCAAGCCGGCTCCGGCCGCAAGGGCCACGCCGAGCGTGGCAATGACCGTGTCGCCGGCCCCGCTCACATCATAAACTTCCTGGGCGCGCGTGGGCTCGTGCGTCACCCGCCCGGGCTGGTAGAGGGTCATGCCTTCTTCGCTGCGCGTCACGAGCAGCGCGTCCAGCTGCAGTTCAGCGCGCAGTTTTTCCGCTTTGGACGCCAGTTCCATGTCGCTTTTCCAGGAGCCGGCCACCTGACGGAATTCCGACTTGTTGGGGGTGAGCAGCGTGGCGCCGCGATAGCGCCGGTAATCCTCGCCTTTGGGATCCACCAGCACCGGCTTGCCGGCACGCCGGCATTGCTCGATCATGGATTCGATGTGGCGCAGCCCGCCCTTGCCGTAGTCCGACAGGATCACCAGGTCGGCCTGCTCCAGCAGTCCGGGAAAATCGCTCAGCTTGGACAGCAGCACTTCGTGGCTGGGCAGCGTTTCAAAATCGATGCGCAGCAATTGCTGCTGGCGTCCCACCACGCGCAGCTTGACCGTGGTGTCGATGGTGGGGTCGCGATGCAGCACCGTCTGCACGCCCTCTTCCGCCAGCAGCTGCTCCAGGCGCCGGCCGGCTTCGTCGTCGCCCGTCACGGACAGCAGCTGGCAGCGCGCGCCCAGCGCCGCCACGCCGCGCGCCACGTTGGCGGCTCCGCCGGGGCGCTCTTCGGTCTTGCCCACCAGCACCACCGGCACCGGCGCTTCCGGGGAAATGCGGCTCACATCGCCAAACCAGTAACGGTCAAGCATGACGTCGCCCACCACCAGCACGCGGGCTTTCGAAAAACGGTCGAGCAGGGTCGCATCCATGGATTACAGTCGTCCGATGCCGTGATATTCAAGGCCCGCCTGGCGCACTTGGGCGGGTTCGTAAAGATTGCGTCCGTCGTAGATCAGCGGATGGCGCAGGACGGCCTTGATCGCTTCGAAATCGGGGCTGCGGAAGGCTTTCCATTCCGTCACGATGACGAGCGCGTCCGCGCCGGTGAGCGCGTCTTCGGGCGAGGCGGCAAAGCGCAGGCCGGCGGGGGCGTCGCCGTAAATGCGCCGCGCTTCGTCCATGGCCACCGGATCATAGGCCGCCACCGTGGCGCCGCGCGCGCGCAGGCCGTCGATCAGCACACGCGACGGGGCTTCGCGCATGTCGTCGGTGTTGGGCTTGAAGGCCAGACCCCAGACCGCCACGTGGCGCCCGGCCAGGTTCTCGCCGAAACGGGCCACGATCTTGTCCAGCAGCACCGACTTCTGGCGCCGGTTCACGGCCTCCACGGACTGCAGGATCTGCAGGTCGAGCTTCTGGTCGGAGGCCGTGCGCATCAGGGCCTGCACGTCCTTGGGAAAGCAGGAGCCGCCGTAGCCGCAACCAGGGTACAGGAACTGGTAGCCGATGCGCGGATCGGAGCCGATGCCCTGGCGCACCCGTTCAATGTCGGCGCCCAGGCGCTCGGCCAGCAGCGCCAGTTCGTTCATGAAGGAAATGCGCGTGGCCAGCATGGCGTTGGCGGCGTACTTGGTGAGTTCGGCCGACTTCACGTCCATCAGGATGAGGCGTTCGTGGTTGCGCTGGAACGGCGCGTAGAGCGCGCGCATCACGTCGATGGCGTGGGGGTCGTCGG
>JAGWIW010000154.1 GCA_028866015.1 Betaproteobacteria bacterium | reverse complement strand
GCAGCCCAGCAGCAACAGATCGCGGCGCAGAATGCGCAGCTCAAGGCGCAGGCGAAGGAGCTTCAGGATATTGATGCGCGCTTGCAAGCGGCAGCGGCTCCGGCATCCCAGGCACAACTGGCCAATGCATCGAGTGGCCGGCCAGCGCCTGCCGCTTCGGTGGTGTCGCCCGCCTCGTCCGACAATGGCGCGATCGCCAGCGCCTCAGACACGACGATCGGTGGCTATGGGGAGATCGCCTATAATGGCTATGTCCACGACGCCAGCCGCAACCAGGCGGACCTGAAGCGTTTCGTCCTTTCATTCGGACACCGCTTCAACGACCGGCTCAGCCTGCAAAGTGAAGTTGAGATCGAACACGCAGTCGCCAGTTCCGGTGACAATGGCGAAGTGGCAATCGAGCAAGCCTATCTGAACTATGCCTTCACCCCCTCGGTCAACGTCAAGGCGGGCCTGTTCCTGATGCCATTCGGCTTCATCAACCGGAACCATGAGCCGCCTGTGTTCTATGGGGTCGAGCGCAATGAAGTGGAAACGCGGATCATCCCGTCGACCTGGCGCGAAGGCGGGGTGAGCATCTGGGGCGATACGTCGTTCGGTCTTGCATACGATGTCGGCGTGACCACCGGTTTCGACGTCGCCAAATTCGACGATGCCGGCGCGCCGCTTGCGGCCGCACATCAGGAACTCCAGCTCGCCAAGGCGGCGAGCCTTTCCTACTACGCATCGCTCGAATACAAGGGAATCCCGGGACTTCTGGTCGGCGGCGCGATCTTCCACGGCGGCGACCTGCACAGCAACGCGGATTTTAAAGCCGACCCGGCGCTGCCTGACTTCTCCGGCATCAAGTCGAACGTGACGCTCTGGGATGTGCACGGTCGCTGGCAACACAACGGCCTTGACCTCCAGGCCCTCTATGCGCGTGGAACCTACAGCAACGCAAAGGCTCTCGACTCGGTTCTGTTGGCCTACAATGCGGCAAACGGAACCGACCGTCCGGTTGTCCCGCGCTCCTTCTATGGCTGGCTGGTCCAAGGGGCCTACACGATCCCGCTCGGCGGGGATGTCTCGATCGCCCCCTTTGTTCGATACGAGAAATTCGACACACAGGCGTCGCTGCCGCTGGGGCTGATCGCCGATCCGGAAAATCGGGACCGCGTGCTCACCGGCGGATTTTCGTTCAAGCCGTTCGATCAGGTCGTCGTGAAGGTCGACTATCAGAAATTCCTTGAAAACAGCGCCAACGATCGCGTTAACCTTGGCCTGGGGTAC
>JAGWIW010000153.1 GCA_028866015.1 Betaproteobacteria bacterium | reverse complement strand
TCAACGACCAAGGCGACGTCGGAGCAGGATTGCCGACGGATCAGCCAACGCTGGGCGAACGTCTCAAGCGGCATGGCTATCATACTGGCATCTTCGGCAAATGGCACCAGGGATCGGAAAGCAAATTTTACCCAACCAATCGCGGCTTCGACGAATTTTTCGGGTTCATCGCAGGTGAGGCGTCCTACGCCGATCCCGACACGCCGGGAATCGTTACGACGCATACCAAGGTCGACAATCGCAAACCGCCGTTCGAACATCGCACCGGCGATCACCAGATGGTCGAGGGTCCCGGCCGCACCGTCGTCCACGACGAGCACAAGTACCTGACCTACGAGATCACCGACCGTACGATCGACTTCATCAACCGGTCGGCGGGAGACCCGGCGCAGCCTTTCTTTGCCTATGTCGCCTACACTGCACCGCACTGGCCAATGCAGGTGCCCCAGGATTGGTACGACAAGTTCCCCCAGATCAAGGATCCGGTGCGCCGAACCTATGTCGCGATGATCGCTGCGATGGATGCTGGGGTTGGAAAGATCCTCGACACGCTGGAAGCCCGCAGCCTGCGCGAAAATACGCTGGTCGTCTTCCTGTCCGACAACGGCTGTCCTGTCCAGTTCGGCTTTTGCAAAGTCGATCACCCCTGGGGCTGGGGCAAGTTTACTTACCTCGAAGGCGGGGTGCGCGTCCCGTTCATGATGTCCTGGCCGGCACGCTTGAAGCCGCAAGGCGTGGTCCATGCCCCAGTCAGTTCTCTCGACATCGTCCCGACGATCCTTCATGCGGTTGCCCCCGATCAGCAACTCCCGGCCGGTCTGGATGGCGAAGACCTTGTGGCGACCGCGCTGCATCCTCCGGCAAAACCGCGCACCCTGATTTGGGGGCAGGAGCCGGTCTATTACGCTCGCCGGGGCGATTATCGGTACTGGGTCTCCCACGACTGGAACGAAGCACACCTCTACGATCTCGGGAAGGATCCCTGGCAGCGAGCGGACATCGCCGCCCTTGCCCCCGCGGAGAACAAGGCGCTGTCCGAGAAGGTTGAAGCCTGGCGCAAGACGTTGCCCCCGCCACGCTGGAAATTGCACTTCACACGCCCCGTCGAAGTGGGCGGCCGCAAGACCGAATGGGTCTACTGAATTGTCGAGGGAGACATCGCTTATGCCGCCGTTCCACAAGCTGCTGCTTGGCGCAGCCTGCTTCGCAGCTGTCGCAATGCCTGTCGCTCCGGCCGCAGCGCAGGCCGCCAGGCCAGTCCCCGCGAGCGCA
>JAGWIW010000152.1 GCA_028866015.1 Betaproteobacteria bacterium | reverse complement strand
GACACCCTGCGCGGACCGGCGC
Organism: Betaproteobacteria bacterium; assembly: GCA_028866015.1. Taxonomy (GTDB): domain Bacteria; phylum Pseudomonadota; class Gammaproteobacteria; order Burkholderiales; family Ferrovaceae; genus JAKBAT01. The sequence continues at coordinate 1,255 of JAGWIW010000152.1, read as the reverse complement.
ACCAGTACTTGAACGAGGTGGCAGTGCGTTGCGGCATGGCACAGTATGCGCAACGATTGCTGAACCAGGGGGGGCTGCGTTCACGGCTGCTCGCCTTGGCCACGCTGGGGCATCTGCGCGACCGTTCTGTCTGGAACGGGATTGTGGAAATGACCGGCGACCCGGACAGCATTCTGTCCATGGCTGCGCTGGGCGCACTCCTGAAAATCGATGCGCCCCAGGCCCTGCGCGCATTGCTGCCTCGCATGATCGAACGCGAGGATTGGCCGGTGGCACAGCTGGCCATTCTGATCGAAGAAGCGGAAGAGGGCAGTTCGTTTTCCTTCCTGATTGATGCAGCCGAACAGATGCGGGAGGTGCGCGATCCCGATGGGCTGGCCCGGCTGCGTCGGGTACTCCAGTTGCTGGAAGTGGTGCCGCCGCACCAGGCGCTGCCCGTGGCCCGCCGCATCCTGGAATCGGAAACCGACGAAGAAGTGCTGGCGCTGTGCCTGCGGTTCCTGCTCGAACCATCCGACCTGCCCATGGTTCGCCGCCTGGCGGAACATGAGGCCTGGGCTGTCCGGCTGCAGGCAGCCCAGGCGCTGAGCCGCATTGGATCGCTGGAAGATGCGCCTGTTTTATCTAGGCTTCTGGGAGACCCGGTCTGGTGGGTGCGCTATCGCAGCGCCCAGGCCCTTGTGTCCCTGGCACGCGGCGATAAAGAGGTCCTTGCGCGCATCCAGGAGCAGGTTGACGATCGTCTGGGACGGGACATGCTGACGATGGCCATGGTCGAAGGAGGGAAGACATGAGCCCGCAGATGATGGATATTCTGATTTTTCTTCAGTGGATTTTTTTTATTTATTTTGCTGCGCTTAATACGGGATACCTGATTTTGAACGTGGTGTCCTTTTTTAATATCAGGCATTACATGGATACCCAGGTGCTGAGCGATTTGCCGCGCACCTATACTGCATTCAAGCCTCCCATCAGCATCCTGGTTCCAGCCTATAACGAAGAAGCCACTATCACCGCCTCGGTTCGGTCCCTGCTGCAACTGACCTACGACCAGTTTGAAGTCATCGTCATCAATGACGGGTCGAAGGATCAAACACTCGAAGCGTTGCGCCGGGAATTTCAGCTGGAACCGTTTCCGGAAGCTTATTGGGTGAAATTGCCCACTCAGCCGGTGCGAGGAATATGGCGTTCCCTGATCCACGCCAACCTGCGTGTCATCGACAAGGAAAACGGTGGCAAAGCGGACGCCCTCAAT
>JAGWIW010000071.1 GCA_028866015.1 Betaproteobacteria bacterium | reverse complement strand
AGGAGCTGCGCAGCCTGTGCCTGGAGGCGGACGTGAAATTCATCGCCTGCCAGATGACGGTGGACCTGTTTGATTTCGAGAAAAGCGATTTCATCGACAACATCGAATATGGCGGGGCCGCCACGTTCATGGAATTTGCCGGTGACACGGACATCTGCCTGTTCATCTGAACGGCGGAAGCAGCAAAAGCAGCAGAAGCACACAAAATATTATTACGACAATAGAGGAAGAGGAGACGGGCATGACCAAGCGCAGCGTGGTGCTGTCACTGGTGATTGCGGGCGGGCTGGTTTCGCCGCTGGCGCAGGCCACCAATGGCTATTTTGCAATCGGCTACGGACAAAAGTCCGTGGGCATGGGCGGCGTGGGCATTGCCCTGCCGCAGGACGCCCTGGCAGCCGCGTCCAACCCCGCCGGTATGGTGTGGGTGGGCGACCGGACTGACCTCGGGCTGGAATGGTTCCGCCCCACGCGCAGCAGCTCCATCACGGGCAACGGGGTGCCGGGCGTGAACGGCCAGTATGACGGCAACGCCACCCAGGATTTCTTCATTCCGGAATTCGGCTACAACCGCATGGTGAACGACCGCACCTCGCTCGGGGTGTCCGTGTTCGGCAACGGCGGCATGAACACCGACTACAGCAACAACCCCTTCGGCGTGTACGCCCAGATGGGCGGGATTGCCAATCCCGGCGGTGCCGGCGTGAACCTGGCGCAGGTGTTCGTGTCCCCCACCTGGTCCATGAAGCTCAACCCCTCCAATTCCATTGGCGTGTCCCTCAACCTGGCCTACCAGCAGTTCTCTGCCAAGGGCCTGTACGCTTTCGGGCAGATTTCCAACAACCCGTCCGCGCTCACCAACAACGGCACCGACTATTCCACCGGTTATGGGGTGCGCATCGGCTGGACCGGCAAGGTGTCCGACGCGGTCACCCTGGGCGCCACGTACCAGACCCGCACCAACATGGGCAAACTCAGCAACTACAGCGGGCTGTTTGCCGGGCAGGGCAGCTTCGACATTCCTTCCAACTTCGGTGTCGGCCTGGCCGTGAAGGCCACGCCCGCCACCACCATCGCGGCGGACGTGGAGCGCATCCAGTACAGCGACGTGGGTTCCGTCTCCAATCCCATCGTGTTCCCGCCCACCGGTCCGGGCACCATGCTGGGTGGCGGCCAGGGCTCGGGCTTCGGCTGGCAGGACATGACAGTGTTCAAGCTGGGCGTGAGCCACGCTTACAGTTCCACCTTTACTCTGCGTGCCGGCTGGAACCACAACAACCAGCAGATTCCCACCTCCCAGACCTTCTTCAACATCCTGGCTCCGGGCGTGGTGCAGGACCATCTCACGCTGGGGGCCACGTGGAAGCTGCACAACAAAGGCGAGCTGACGGTGGCCTACATGCATGCCATGAGCAAAACGGTCAACGGCAGCGGCTCCATTCCCGCCGGTTTTGGCGGTGGCAACGCAAACCTCACCATGTATGAGGACTCCCTCGGGATTTCCTACGGCTGGTAATCGGCTTCTCCAGGTCTGAGCTTGCGTCTTGCTCAGATGCCCGCCGCTCACCCGGGTGGCGGGCTTTTTTTTTCCGATTGAGGAGGTTTTCCATGACCACCCTGTTTCGATTCCTGCTGGCGGCGATTGCCCTGACCGCATCCATCGCCTTTGCTGACGACGTGCTGCTCAAGCCCTTTTTGCTGTTTTCCAACGGGCCGGGGACCATCGCCGAAAAAAGCGCTGCTGCCGAATCCGCGCTCACGGCCCAGGGCTTTGCCGTGGCCGGTCGTTACCAGCCTTATCCCGGCGCCCTGATCCTGGTGGTGACCAGTCCCGAGCTGCTGTCCAATGCGGCAGCCTCGGAACATGGCGGCTTTGGCGCCGCGCAGCGCGTGGCCTTCACCCAGGTGGGGCGCGACATCCAGGTGAGCGCCACCAATCCGCGCTACATGGCGCAGGCCTATCGCATGAAAGGGGACCTGGGCGGCGTGGCGGACAAGCTGGGCGCCGCCTTGGGCGCGGCCGAACCGTTCGGGGCGAAAGGCCTCACTGCGGAAGCCTTGCGCCACTACCACTACATGTTCGGCATGGAGTATTTCACCGACCCCAGTGTGCTGGGCCATTTTGCCAGCCATGAGGCGGCGCTGGCGGCGGTGGAGAAGGGGCTGGCGGCGCACCGCACGGGCGTCACGCGCGTGGCCCGGGTGGATGTGCCGGGCGGACAGGAAACCCTGTTCGCGGTGGGCATGAAAGCGCCCGAAGGCGGTTCCAAATACATGGACGACCGTTACATCATGAGCGAAATCGATTTCCGCGACATCAAGTCCACCGCGCACCTGCCCTACGAGCTGCTGGTGTCGGGCAACGACGTGCTGGCGCTTTATGCGCGCTTTCGCATTGCCATCGATTTTCCGGACCTGGCCATGGTGGGTGCCCACAGCTTCGTGAACATCATGCAGACGCCGGGAGCCATCGAAACGGCCCTGAAGGAGACGGTCAGTCCCTGATGCGGTCGAGGTAACGCGCGCGGTAGAGCAGGCGCGGGTGCTGCGGATCGTCGCGGAAGGCGCTGCGGTCGTGCAGCACGTTGTTGCACAGCAGCCCCATGCCGGGTTCCAGGCGCACGCGGAACACCGCGTTTTCAGGCGGATGTTCCAGCAGGTCCTCCAGTGCCGCCACGGCCGCCTGCGTGCGCTCGTCTGGTTTCCAGGAGATGCTGCGCGTGCGGGCGGTGTAGCGCAGGTGCAGGCGGCCCGCCGCCGTCACTGAAAACACCGGGCCGGTCTGCGGCGGGCGCACGCCGTCCCGTTCGTCCACCCGTTCGGGTATGACCATGGCGTCAGGTTCCATCAGGGCACGGATGTGCTCGGGGTTGCGTTCGCGCAGGTACAGGTAGGCCAGCTCATGGTCCATCAGGCGGTTATCGCCGCCCGCTTCGGCGTTGCGCACGCAATGCAGCAGCATGCCCTGGATGAGCCGCTCGCGCGGATTGTAATAGCCGTCCGTGTGCCACTTGATGGCGCGGTCGGTGTAGGGAATATAGGTGACGGTGGTGCCGGTGCCGTGCACGCTGATGCGCGACAGGCCGTCCTCCTCAGACAGCCAGTTGGCGTCCAGCTGCTGCAGCCCGAACTGGGCGCCCAGTTGCCGTGGCACCTGCGGGTCGTCGTCGGTGACGGGGCTTTGGTAAATGGCCATGTTGCAGCGGCGCACGCGCGCCAGCAGCGCTTCGTGCTCCACGGCGGTAAGGGCCCGCGGGTCGCGCACCGCCACCATCAGGTCCTCCGCGCGTCGCGGCCGTTCTGCCAGCTTGCGCGTGCGCCACTCGGCATAGGTGCGCTCGTCGTGCAGGTCAAAGGGGGAGGCCACGTTCACTCCGGGCAGGTGACGGAGCCGGTCTGGGGTGGGGCAGGGGGCTGCCCGTCGAACAGGTTGGCGAAAGCCTTTTCCAGGGTCTCCATGGCTTCCGGCGCTTCAATGCTCATCATCTGGTCCGCCACCCACTGCTGGTCGGGACCGTGCATGACGGATTCCATGGCATGACCCAGGCAGCGCACGAAGGGGAAATTCAGGCCGCCCGGCTCGTACTCGAAGGCGGCGTAATCTTCTGCGGCCTGGTTGAGGCGTTCGATGAAGCGCGCCTTGATGTCGTGCGCGGATTCTCCCAGCAGGTCGCTGCGGTTTTCCGCGAGGATGTCCGCCACGCGGTGGGCCAGCGCCGTGATGAAGGCCACCCGCAGGTTCCAGGGCTGGCGGCGGTGGGCGATGCGGTCGGCCACCTGGACCAGGAACACCAGGAACTCCTGCATGAAGTCGAAGTACTGCGGCCCCACGTCCACTTCGAAATGCGCCTTGCGCGTGTTCTTGAGGGCGTTCTGGGCCACGCGCCAGGCGATGAAGGCCACGGCGCTGGCAATTTCCTCCGGGGTCTTTTCCCGGTCGCTTTTAAACCAGCGGCTGCGCACGCGCATGGAGGCGGCCTCAACCCTTGCGGAGGAAAAACGCGTATTCGCCGGCCGTGGTTTCCACCGTGTCCAGCAGCGTCATGTGGGTGGCCGCAGCCCAGCCTGCAATGTCGTCGCGCACGCCCGGGCAGTTGCTCACGAGCTTCAGCACTTCATTGGAGCGCATGCCGTCCAGCAGGCGCTTGGCTTCCACGATGGGGCCGGGGCAGGACACCCCGCGCATGTCCAGCGTGGCATGGGGCACCTGCGCCTGCGGCCCCGGGCCTTTCTGGATGTAGTACCCCGTGCCGGCCGGTCCCTGTTTCTCCGTGCGCAGCAGGCGGTTTCCGGTCTGCCGTGTCCAGGCCAGCAGGTCGGCATGGGTGCCCGGGCAGTCGGACAGGAGCAGCAGCACCTGGTTTTCCTCCAGGGCATCCACCATGCGTTTGGCCGCCAGCAGGGGGCCGGGGCAGGTCAGCCCCTGCAGGTCAAGCACGGCGTCGGCAACGCGCTCGTTCATCAATAGCCTCCTTTGCCATAGGGTTTGGGCAGGCCCGCAATCTTGGCGGCCTGCTTGGCCGGCCCCATGGGAAAGAGGTCGTACAGGAACTTGCTGTCCGCTTCCGGCATGAAGTCCTGGATGTCCTTCAGCATGTTGCGGAAATTGGGCGTCTGTCCGTGTTCCTTGTACTCCTCGCGCATGTACTGCACGATCAGCCAGTGGGTGGGCGTGAGGTCGAGGCCTTCCGCCGCCGCGATCACGGCCACCGCGTCGTCCTCGTAGTTGGGCTCCAGCAGGTAGCCTTCCTCGTCTGCGGCGCATTCCACGCCGGATATCACGTAACTCATGAATGCGTCCTCTCTCCGATGTTCATTCCAGGTTGGGGATGGCCTTGAACGGCAGGAAAATGCCGCAGCCCAGGTGGCGGGCGCTGCCCATGCCGCGGGCCTGCAGGCGCAGGGACTGCTCTCCCTTGAGGTGGTGCACCACCAGGCTGAACCCGCGCAAGGCCACGTTGTCGCAATGCAGCATGCGCTCGCGGCCGCAAATCCACTGGCCTTGCACCCCCATGTCGTCCAGTTCCTGCCGCACCTGTTCGCCAAAGGCCGTCTCGTCCAGTTCGGTGGCCACCAGCGCCGCATGCAGCGTGGGGTGGCCGTGGTGCGGGCGTTCTTCCGCCGTGCCCACCTGCAGCACGTGGCCCTGGCCCAGGTCGAGGGTGGCGCCTTCCAGCGTGCGCGCAGCCTCCACGCGCCCGGCCGGCAGGCGCAGCACCAGGCGCGCCCGACGCGGCAGCCACAGGCCACCGCCCTGTTCAGTGCCGCGCAGGGGCAGCAGCCCTGCCGCCGGTTCGTCCGCCAGCCAGGGCAGGGCGGCGCTCACCGCCAGCCACAGGCGCTGGGCATAGCCGGAAGGCACGAACTGGCCGCGCAGCGCGAAGGCGACGTCGGTCACGGGTTCGTCCGTCAAGGTTGCGGTCCTTTGTCTGAAGCCCATTGCTGCAGCACAGCACCCAGGGCGCCGGCCGTCACGGGATCGATGTCGAAAATGGTGAACCGCTTGCCTTCGCGGATTCGCAGTCGCATCAGGGGCATGCCGCCCTCCACATGTTCGATCTGTTGCACTTCAATTTCCTGCTGGCCCAGGGGGACGGTGAAGCGGGCGAGCGAAACGATTTCAGCCATGGTCACGATTCCTGCGTGGTGCGTCTATAGCCACTAGAGGGGGTTGGCGCGTAACCCATCGGGTATCCGCATCCCCCCCCATTCGGGTTATTTCATGCGAGTGGGAGTTCAGTGATGATGGCATACAAATAACAAATTTTGGAATCGCTTCGGCGGCCCACGGATTTCAAATGCTCGTCGCCGCACAGCGGGCGACCCACAAAGTGCAAGAGGAGGAGACATGGCTAAGAAGATGCACGACACGCCCAACCTGGACGAGCTCGAGTCCGGACCGTGGCCCAGTTTCGTTACGGGACTCAAGCGGCTTGCCGAGGAAAAGGACCAGATGGTGGACCTGCTGGGCCAGCTTGAAACGTCCTACAAAACCAAGAAGGGTTACTGGAAAGGCGGCACCGTCGGCGTGTTCGGCTACGGCGGCGGCGTCATTCCCCGCTTCACCGAACTGAAGGACGAAAACGGCGAGCCCGTCTACAAGGACGCTGCCGAGTTCCATACGCTGCGCGTGATGCCGCCGCCGGGCATGCATTACAACACCGACGTGCTGCGCAAGATGTGCGACATCTGGGAGCGCCACGGCTCGGGCCTGATCGCGTTCCACGGACAGTCGGGCGACATCATGTTCCAGGGCGCCACCACCGAAAACGTGCAGAAGGCCTTCGACGAAATCAACGAACTGGGCTTCGACCTGGGCGGTGCCGGCCCCGCGGTGCGCACCTCCATGTCCTGCGTGGGTCATGCCCGCTGCGAGCAGTCCTGCTTCGACGAAGCACGCGCCCACCGCACGGTGGTGAACAATTTCCTGGACGACATCCACCGCCCGTCGCTGCCCTACAAGTTCAAGTTCAAGTTTTCCGGCTGCCCCAACGACTGCATGAACTCCATCCAGCGTGCCGACATGTCCGTGATCGGCACCTGGCGCGACAACATCCAGGTGGACCACGCGCTGGGACGCGAATGGTT
>JAGWIW010000151.1 GCA_028866015.1 Betaproteobacteria bacterium | reverse complement strand
CGTTCAGCGCACCTACGCACGCGCTCCCGATGACCTGATCCGGGCAGGCGCCCCAATCGTCGATCTGTTAGTGCCGGATTGGGGCGGGGCACAGATGGAATATCTCGCAACGCTGCGCACGGGCAATGCTGAGCTGACGCGAGCGGCACGGCAGCGGCTGGTGCTCCTCGGCATGCCGGCCTCGACCATTTCCGCTGTCGAAAACGGGCGGCGCACGAGCACGGTCTACACCGTCCCGGCCCCAATCGGCGGAACGATCTCGACGCTCGACGTGCGTCCGGGGATGACCGTGTCTGCAGGACAGGCACTGGCACAGATCAACGGCCTGTCCAGCGTCTGGCTCGATGCCGCCGTACCCGAAGCGGTTGCCGGTTCGGTATCTCCCGGACAGCCGGTGACGGTTACGCTCACGGCATTTCCCGGCGAGACGCGGCGCGGACGGGTCAGAACCATCCTCCCCAAGGCCGACGACCAGAGCCGGACGCTGACCGTTCGGATCGAACTACCCAATCCGGGGCTCAAGCTCAGGCCTGGCATGTTCGCCCAGGTGAACTTCGCCGGTGAGGAGCGACAGGCACTGCTGGTGCCCTCCGAAGCGGTGATCCAGACCGGCAAGCGCGCGATCGTGATGCTGGCGCTTGACAAGGGCCGCTACCGCGCTGCCGAAGTGCGCACCGGCCAAACCAGCAACGGCCAGACCGAGATCCTTGCCGGACTCTCGCAAGGCGAGAAGGTCGTCACGTCCGGCCAGTTCCTGATCGATTCCGAAGCGAGCCTGTCCGGCATGGAGGTGCGGCCGATCAATGCGGCCAGCACTTCCGAGCCGGCGAAACAATCCACAAAGCCCGCGGCCTATGAGACGCGCGGCGTCATCCAGAAGATCGCGCCCAGCGGGATTACGCTCAAGCATGAGCCGGTCCCGGCGCTGCAATGGCCGGCCATGACCATGACATTCGGGCTCCAAAGCCCAACGCTGGCGCGGGGCTTCAAGGTCGGCGACCGTGTTCGATTCACCTTCAGTCAGGATGATGCCGGACCGACGATCCGAAGCATGACCGCGGAGGCCGGACAATGATCGCGCGGCTGCTTGGCTGGTCGGTCACCAACCGCCTCTTCATCGTCCTTGCCGCGATCGCCCTGTCGGTAACGGGCATCTGGGCAGTGCGCAGTACGCCCATCGATGCCTTGCCGGATCTGTCGGACGTGCAGGTGGTGATCCGCACCAGCTATCCGGGGCAGGCCCCCCGGATCGTCGAGGATCAGGTCACCTATCCGCTTG
>JAGWIW010000070.1 GCA_028866015.1 Betaproteobacteria bacterium | reverse complement strand
TCCTGGAAAGGGGGGAGCCCTCAGGCCGCCTGGGTCAGAGGTTCGATCGTGACGATCTTGTCCTGCAGCGGGCCCTTGTTGCGGAAGGCCACCCGTCCGTCCACTTTCGCGAACAGGGTATGATCCTTGCCCATCCCCACATTGGGGCCGGCATGGATGCGGGTGCCGCGCTGGCGAACGATGATGCTGCCAGCGCTGACCAGTTGGCCGCCGTAGGCCTTGATGCCCAGTCGTTTCGATTCGGAGTCGCGTCCGTTGCGGGAACTCCCGCCTGCCTTTTTATGTGCCATGGCTTAACCTCAACCTGCAGTGATGGTGTCGATTTGCACTTCAGTGAACCCCTGGCGGTGTCCCTGGTGCTTCTGGTAATGCTTGCGGCGGCGCATCTTGAAAATTTTGACCTTGTCGTGCCGGCCATGGGACAGCACCGTGGCGGTCACTTTGGCACCATTGACCAGGGGGCGGCCAAACGTGACGGCGTCGCCGTCAGCGACCATGAGAACCTGGTCCAGTTGCACCTGGGCGCCCACTTCCGCGGGAATGAGCTCGATTTTCAGTTTTTCGCCGGACTGCACTCGGTACTGCTTGCCGCCGGCTTTGATCACAGCGTACATGACGACGCTCCCTGCCTATTCGAATCAATGAATCCGCAACTATATCCTTTTTTGGTGTCCGTTGTCAAAACCAATCAAGCGGTTACAGAGTTTCCCAATAGCCGTGCGCGTTGACAGAATCTGCTGGCTCTCCCTACCATTGTCGCTTCCGCATCGCTGTACCACCAACGAAGGTGCCTTTTTCCGTGAGCTTTGAGCAAATCCGCCAGTTGATCGAAGAGGACTTGGCGGCCGTGGATCGCGTCATCCGCACGCAACTTCACTCCGAGGTCGTGCTGGTACGCCAGGTTTCCGAATACATCATTCACAGTGGCGGCAAGCGCCTGCGCCCGGTGCTGACACTCCTTGCAGCCAAGGCTTTGGGGTATGCCGGCATCCATCATCACACCCTGGCCGCCGTGGTGGAGTTCATTCACACCGCCACCCTGCTGCACGATGATGTGGTGGATAAATCAGAAATGCGGCGTGGAAAGAAAACCGCGAATGAACTCTTCGGCAATGCCGCCAGCGTCCTGGTGGGAGATTTTGTTTATTCCCGTTCCTTTCAGATGATGGTTTCAGTGGGCGACATGCGGGTCATGCAGGTGCTGGCCGATGCCACCAATGTCATCGCGGAAGGGGAAGTGCTTCAATTGCTCAATTGCCACGATCCCGATGTGGACGAGGCCCGCTACCTGCAGGTGATCCGCTACAAGACGGCCAAGCTGTTTGAAGCGGCAGCGCGTCTGGGGGCCATCCTGGCTGGCGCGGCTGACCCGGTCGAGCAGGGGATGGCCGCCTTTGGTGCTCATCTGGGCACGGCGTTCCAGATCATCGATGACGTCCTGGACTATTCCGGTGACCTGTCCGAAACCGGAAAAAATCTGGGCGACGATCTGGCCGAAGGCAAGGCAACGCTCCCCCTCATTCACGTCATGCGCGAAGGCTCATCAGCCGATGCGGCGCTGATCCGGAATGCCATCGTTGAAGGCGGAGGGCAATCCCTGCCGGCGGTGGCTGCCGTCATCCGGGAAAGCGGGGCGCTGGACTATGCACGCGCCTGTGCACAGCGTGAATCGGACGCTGCCTGCTCAGCACTTGAGGGGATCATCCCCCATTCCCCATACCGGGATTCTCTGGAACAGCTGGCCCATCTGGCTGTGAACCGATCCCGCTGAATTTCTGCCCCATGCCCCGGCCGATTGCCATATTCAGGCACTACCCCACGGAAGGGCCTGCGTATTTCGGTGATTTCCTGAACGGTGAAGCATATCCGTGGCAGCTGGTGGCGCTGGACGAAGGCATGCCCGTACCCCCCACGGCCGATGGTTTTGCAGGACTCGTGTTCATGGGCGGCCCCATGAGCGCCAACGACGACCTGCCCTGGATTCACCCCGTGCTGCGCCTGATTCGCGATGCCGTGGCACGTGGCGTGCCGGTGTTGGGCCATTGCCTGGGGGCGCAACTCATGAGCAAGGCCATGGGTGGCCAAGTGACGCAAAATCCCCTGAAGGAAATCGGCTGGGGCGTGGTGCGTGTGCGGAACATTTCTGAAGCCCGGCACTGGTTTGGCGAGGCTGAAGCGTTCGACGCATTTCATTGGCACGGCGAAACCTGGAGCCTGCCGCCAGGAGCCGAACTGCTGGCGGGCAGCGAGGCCTGTCCGCACCAGGCATTTGCGCTGGGTCCTCATCTGGGCATGCAGTTTCATGTGGAAATGACCGAAGCTTACGTGCGCAGCTGGTGTGAAGGCGGCCGGCGGGAGATCGAATCAAGCCATAGCCCGGCCGTGCAGTCCGTGGCGACAATACTTGAACAGATGCCCCAAAGACTTCCCGCCATGACCGACATGGCGCGCCGCATCTACTGCACCTGGATGGAGGGGCTATCTCGCTAGATAACCTGGCAAGAGCTCGGGCAGTAAGGTAAAATGCGCTGTTTCGGGGTGTAGCTCAGCCTGGTAGAGTACTGCGTTCGGGACGCAGGAGTCGGAGGTTCGAATCCTCTCACCCCGACCAAGATTTTCTTCTAAGAAATTTCTTCAGCTTCCAACAAAACCTTTGAATCCTTTAGGGTTTCCTAGGTTTCCATAAAATACACCGCGTTTTCTTATTGCCAGCTAAGGAACAGGACTCGGCGCAAGAAGGTCAATTCGTGCCCATTTGTGCCCACGTTGTGCCTTCCTTGTGCCCTCATTTTTGCATCGTCATTCAACCCACATTTTTAGAATACTGCAGCAGTGCCCACCATTGCTATTCAACCTGAAGGGCATTTCAGCATCTCTAAGATTTTTTTCGTGACTTTGTTTCCTGTTGGTCTGATTGATCAGGAACATACTCGAGCAGATCACTGACACTGCAATTGAAGTATTCACACAACGCACTGATGACATTCATTTCAATCCGCTCCGCAGTTTCGTAGTACAGGCGCGTGGCTGTACCACGGTTGATGCCTGTATCGCGAGACAAGTCGGCGATTTTTATTTTGCGTTCTCCCATCAGCCGGGAGAGGTTACACCTGATCATAATGATCTCCCACAGAGCAAAATATTCAATAAATGGCAAAAATGACTTGACAATGAACGATTAGAGAGTATAATTATCTCCTGTAGATCATATTAATCTACAAATAAGCAAATAATCAACTGACCGTTGAAATTTTACAGGAGAAATTCAAATGTCTTTGACTTACTTAACAACGGAATCGCTGTCTGAGCGTATTCATTACGATCCCAGGACTATTCGAGAATGCCTGAAGGATAGCGTGCTTCTCGAAGGGATCCACTACATCCGGCCATTCGGCGGACGCAAGATTCTGTTTATCTGGGAGCACATTGAGCGGGATATGGGTAAATCCCAAAAACCCCTTATCGCAATCCCCATGGCCAACGGAGGGGTATGTCATGGGTAGCATCAGAAAACGTGCAGATAACGGGTTCCTGTTCTTTGATTTCAGGTTCGCAGGGCAGAGGTGTCGTGAGCAAACTGCATTGTCTGACACGCCAGCGAACAGGAAGAATCTGAGCAAGATAATGCAACGGATTGAAGTGGAAATCTCCTCCGGTGCTTTTGAGTACGAACGCTATTTCCCGACGAGCAGGAACGTAGCCAAGTACAAGGCAGAAAAAAGTGAAGGGCAGGGGAGGGCGACTGCCGATGTTCCCCAGGGAGCGCAGTTATCAACTCTGCCCTTATTCAAGGATTTTGCCGAAACCTGGTTTGCTGAAAAAGAAGTGGAATGGCGCAGGACACACCGCATCAGTACCAGGGCTGATCTGGACAGGCTTTTGAAGCCACAGTTTGGGGAGAAGGCGGTCGACCAAATCACCAAGGCTGACGTTCTTACCTTCCGTGCCACACTCGCCAAAGTTAACGCACGGGGAAAGACAACACCACTGTCACCTCGCCGCATCAACAAGATCATGGGACCTTTGCGACAAATCCTTTGCGAAGCGGCCGACCGCTTTGATTTTCGCACACCTTTCAATGGGGTGAAATCACTCAAGTTTCGCAAAGTGGACATCATGCCCTTCACGCTGGAAGAGGTGAAATTGATCCTGAACTCGGTGCGGGCTGATTTCAAGGATTACTACACAGTACGGTTTTTCACGGGCATGCGTACCGGTGAAGTGGACGGTCTGAAATGGAAGTTTGTTGATTTTGACCGTCGGCTCATCCTGGTCCGCCAGACAATCGTCTGCGGAGAGGAAGAGTACACCAAAAACGATGGGTCGCAGCGTGATATCAAGATGTCACAGGCAGTATACGAAGCGCTGCGGAGTCAGGAAAAATCCACGCGACACATGTCGGGTTTCGTGTTCTGCAATGCATTGGGAAACCCGCTTGATCACAAGAATGTAACGAATAGGGTCTGGGCTCCGTTGCTGCGCTACCTCGGCCTTGAATACCGCAGGCCCTATCAGTGTCGCCATACCGCGGCAACATTATGGCTTGCGGCTGGAGAGAATCCGGAATGGATTGCCCGACAAATGGGGCATACCACGACTGAAATGCTTTTCCGGGTGTATTCGCGTTATGTCCCCAATCTGACCCGTCAGGACGGCAGCGCCTTCGACCGGCTGCTGCTGCAAGCTGGTGCTGCTACTGCAGCTGTGGGCGGATCAGATCTGGCAATCAATCGTTAAATGAGGGCGTTATGAATCAATCTCATGCCAATGTCATCGACTTTCCGGTGCCAGTCAGCTACGGACAGGAGCTTCCTGACCCCATACCTTCTCTTTTCCGGCTCTTGAATGTTAGCTATTACCGGATTAAATCCACCCACTGCCAGTACTCTGCAACACTCTATAACGAAGCCTGCACGATCCGGGTTTGTTGGTCCACCTATCAGCCTGATACCAGGTTGAGGGACGGCCTGTTGGTCAGCCCAAGAGGGTTTGACTCGTCAAGTCACTCCGGTTGGGCCTACAAGATTTCGGCGCTTAGTGTTCGGTCCAACCCAGACCCGAATGTAAACCTATTCCACACCGTTCCCACCAGTTGGGTGGAAAAGCGTGAAGTGATTTGGCATGCTGCTGAGCTATGTGATTCTCTGTCGGCGCCTTATAGGCATCTTTTCAATGCAATATTCTGGGATGGGGATCGATTCAAGCGCTTTTGCACAGGCCCCTCTTCTTTGCAGAACCATCACGCCGAACTCAATGGAAATCTGAGCCATAGTGTGGATACGGCGAAAAGGCTACAGAGAGAGTGCCTTGAATCAGCTGAGCTATTGGACTCAGGGTTTTGTATCCTGGCCGCTCTGTTGCACGACGCCGGAAAGGCGGATGAATATTGGTTAACCAGTTCTGGTCAGTGGGGTATGACAGATCGCGGTAGTTTGGTGGGGCATAAGGTCACGATAACGGAATGGATTGCCGCTGCCAAAGTCCTGTACGGGGTGGAACTACCTGAAAACAAGTACCTCGGGATTCTGCACTGTTTGAACAGTGCGCATGGCGCTCCCCAATGGCTGGGTATTCGCGAGTCTGTGATGCCGGAAGCCTTCCTTCTTTCCGGCCATGATCGAGCTTCAGGGAAGCTCGATATGTTCAGGCGCTTGGCGCCTCCATCGAAATCTGGATGGGGCCACAGGCACGTGCATATGAAATTCCGGCCATATTTTATGGGGGGGCAGTAGCTAAGAACCGTAGTTGGTATGTGGTGACAGATTATGGACCGGCAGAAGTTCGGCCATTGCAGGCGCTCGGGAGTCACAGGCTGGATGGCAGCAATTCGGCGGACTGCTGACCTTGAAGCCTCATCACATGGATAACACGCCCTTTCACTCCCTCGCTACCACGGTGTCGTAAAGCCCATAGTGCCTCAAGCCCTCATGGCTCTCGATTCCCGTATAGCAAAGTGACGCATCTTCATAACGCCGGAAAGCAAAGACGGCCTGATTCATCTGCTCGGTGTTGAACACCTTCAGGCGGACGAGCAGATGGAAGTCCTTCACCGTCAGACCAGTGACGGCTAGAAACAAGTCTGGTTCTAGTTTGGTGATGACATCCTGCAAAGTATTCTCGCGGAAGTCGGTGAGGTACATAAATGCGGGGATGCGAGTTGCAAACTTGATCAGCTTCTCCTGCACCAGCTTGCGCTTGGATTTGTATTCCTTCTCCTCGTCGGAGAGTTCCTTCTTCTCCTTCGCTGACAAATTCTTGTCTTTCGCCTTGTTCTTAAGTTCCTTGACCCGCTCGCTCTTGTTGATGATGGTCTCGATGATGTTGTCACCCAGCGCGCGCCAGCCTTCGATGCGCTCCACGGCAGACATCGCCTCGGGATTGTCCATGATACGGCGCAACGTATCGTTATCCACGTTCACGAGCAGCGCGCTCTCCCACTTGCGTGCCAGCAATGTGGCCGAGGTGCCTGCCATCGCGATGTCAAGTATGCCGCCCGCATCAATCTGCGTCATATTCGCGCCGTCGTAGGCCAGCACTGGCAGGAACGACACAAGCTCCTTGACCGCATTTTCAGGGTTCGATTCGTTGGGCGACAGGCCGATGCCATATTCTGAAAGTTGCCGCAGCGCACGCGTGGGGGC
>JAGWIW010000069.1 GCA_028866015.1 Betaproteobacteria bacterium | reverse complement strand
GTACCATAAAGGTTGCACCGACAACCGGTAACTGCACTTAAACCTGCACTGTAAACGCTTGAATCCATGATGACGACGCAAACAACTGCTATCGACAACGGCAATATTCCTGTCATCGCTCCGGACGCTCCGTTCCCCGGCCGAAAGACCGTCCGCGGCTGGCTGCTGCCCCTGTGCAGCAAAGCCACCCTGCTGCCATTGCTGCTGCTGGCCTTCGACTTTGCCCTGTTTTTCGCGGCCATCGCGGCCACCGTCCTGCTGGAAGCGTCCCTGGCCAAAATCGGCATGGGCCTGGTGGCGGGGTTCATCATCGGCCGCCTGTTCATCCTGGGTCATGACGCCTGCCACCAGAGCTTCACGCCGCACCGCCGGCTCAACCGCGTGCTCGGGCGTCTGGCATTCCTGCCTTCGCTCACGCCCTACAGCCTGTGGGACATTGGCCATAACCTGGTGCACCATGGCCAGACCAACCTCAAGGGCTTCGACTTCGTGTGGGCTCCCTACTCCCTCGAGGAATACCAGGCGCTGCCTCCGCTGCGCCGCCTGATGGAGCGCATCTACCGCAGCGGCTGGGGCCCCGGGCTGTACTACTTCATCGAGATGTGGTGGCTGCGCATGTACTTCCCCAACAAGACCTACATGGGGGCACGCCGCCCCGCGTTCTTCTGGGACAGCGTGCTGGTGACCGTGTTTGCCGTGCTGTGGATCGGCCTGCTTGCCGTGATCGCCGGGCAAACCGGGCAGTCGGTGGCGCTCACCATCGGCGCTGGTTTCGTGGCGCCGTTCCTGTTCTGGAATTTCATGATCGGGTTCGTGGTGTATGCCCACCACACCCACACCGCCGTGGCCTGGTACGACAACAAGACGGAATGGACCCAGGCGCAGCCCTACGTGTCCACCACCGTGCACCTGATTTTCCGCTTCAGGATCGGCGCGCTCATGCACCACATCATGGAGCATACGGCCCACCACCTGGACATGGGCATTCCCCTTTATCGCCTGAAGGAGGCTCAGAAGTTTCTGGAAACCCACTTGCCCGGACGGATCATTGTCCAGCCGTTTTCGTGGAACTGGTATTTCGAGACGGCGCGTCTGTGCAAGCTCTACGATTTCAAGTCGAAGTGCTGGCTGGACTTCCATGGACATCCCACCAGCCCGGCGCTCGCAGCCACCCACTGATCTTCACGCGCCGCCCGCGCCTTGCGCGCAAGGACGGGCGGCATGATCCCTGAGAATCGGCTCAGGGCCTTTCTTGAAGCGGCACCCGACGCTTTCTTCGTTCACGACCTCGAAGGCCGCATCACCGACGTCAATCGCAAGGCCTGCACCCTTACCGGCTATTCCCGGGAGGAACTGCTGTCCATGCGCATTCTGGATCTGGAACAGGACTTCGACCCGCAGGTGGCGCTCGACTTCTGGCTGAGAGCCCAGCCTGGGGAAACCTTTTCCTTTCCCGGGCACCATCGCCGCAAGGACGGCAGCATCTTCCCCGTGGAAGTGCACCTGAGCGTGATGGTGGAGCAGGGCCGGCGCACCATGCTGGCCCTGATTCACGACGCTTCGCGCCGGCGCGAGATCGAGGCCCAGCGCGAACGCCAGACGCGCCTGTATGAGGCCCTGAGCGAAATCAACCAGGCCATTGTGCGCATGGAGGACAACAGCACCCTCTATCCCCTGGTGTGCCGCGTGGCGGTGGATTACGGCGGCATGAAAGTGGCCTGGATCGGCGAATGCGATGCAGCCACGGGTTATGTGACGGCCAGCGCGGCCTACGGCAGCGGCATTGAATATCTCAAGCAGATCGTCGTCTCCATTCACGACACCGTTCCCGAAGGGCGCGGACCTTCGGGAACGGCCTGGCGGGAACGGCGCAGCGTGGTGGTGAACCGCTTCCAGGAAAGCGACATGACCGCGCCCTGGCGACCTTTCGCCATCCGCTATGGCTGGGGGTCGGTGGGCGCCTTTCCCATCCTGCGGGCACAGCAGCCCGTGGCGGTGCTGGTGGTGTACCACGAACATCCGGAAGCTTTCGACGACAACCTGGTGCGCCTGCTGGACGAAATGGTGCGCGACATTTCCTTTGCCCTCGACAATTTCGACCGGGAAAGGGAACGGCGCCAGACCCTGGCTCTGCTCGAGGAAAACGAGGCGCGCCTGAGGCTCACCCTGGAAGCGATCGGCATCGGGGTGTGGGACTGGGACCTGGTCAACAACACCTGGCAGGCGACTCCCATTTATTTCCAGATGCTGGGCTATCCGCCCATGGACGGCGTGCAATCTTATGCCACCTGGAAATCGCGGGTGCATCCGGAAGACCTGGCGCAGGTATCCGAAACCCTGGACCGCGTGCGCGACCAGGGGCGGGAAGGGTTTGACATCCAGTTTCGCATCCGCTGTGCCGATGGCCGCTATCGCTGGGTTCACAACATCGGGCGGGTCACGGCCTTCAGCCGCATGGGGCGCCCCATGCGCATGCTCGGCCTGCAGATCGACGTGAGCCAGACCCAGGAAACGCTTGAAGCGTTGCGCCTGAGCGAGGAGAAGTTTTTCAAGGTGTTCTCCAACCTGCCCAACCCGGTGTCCATCACCCGCCTCGACGATGGCCTGTTCGTGGACGTCAACGATGCCTGGGTGCGTTTCGTGGGCTACAGCCGGAAGGAGGCGCTGGGGCGTACTTCCATTGAGCTGGGCATCTGGGTCAACCCGGAAGACCGCGTACGGATCGTGGACGAGCTCCAGCGCAGGGGGCGCGTCATCAATTGCGAAGCCACGGTGCGTTCCTGCGGGCAGGAAGCCAACTGCCTGATTTCGGCCGAGACCATACAAATCGGCGGAGCCCCCCATATCGTGATGGCGATCCAGGACATCACGGAAAAGCGGCGTTACGATGAGCTCATCTGGAGGCAGGCCAACTTCGACCTGCTCACGGAGCTGCCCAACCGCTACATGTTCTATGACCGGCTCGACCAGGCCATCAAGAAAGCGCACCGGGATGGCAACCTGCTGGGCCTGCTGTTCATCGACCTCGACCGTTTCAAGGAGGTGAACGACAGCCTGGGCCACCATGTGGGGGACCAGCTGCTGGTGGAAATGGCGCAGCGCATTCGCGATTGCGTGCGCGAGACGGATACGGTGGCAAGGCTGGGCGGCGACGAGTTCACCGTGGCCCTGCCCAGCATCCGCGATGCGGAGTTTGCCGAGAAAGTCGCCCAGAGCATCCTGCGGCGCCTGTCCGAAGCCTTCACCCTGGAGCAGCCCCAGGCCCAGGTGTTCATTTCGGCGAGCATCGGCGTCACGCTCTATCCACTCGATGCCCAGGACGTGGACCAGATGCTCAAGAATGCCGACCAGGCCATGTATGCCGCCAAGAAGGCGGGCCGCAACCGCTTGAGCTTTTTCACGCCCGCGCTGCAGGACATTGCCGAATACCGCCTCAGGATGCACAACGACCTGCGCCTGGCACTGGAGCGCAGCCAGTTCGAAATGCACTACCAGCCCATCGTGGCAATGGCCACGGGGCAGGTGGTCAAGGCCGAGGCGCTGTTGCGCTGGAACCATCCTCAGCGCGGGCTGGTGGGGCCCGGGGAGTTCGTGCCGCTGGCCGAGGAGAGCGGGCTTATCGTGGAAATCGGGGACTGGGTGTTTCGCCAGGTGGCGCAACAGATGAATCAGTGGAAGCACCACAGCACCACGCTTCAGGTGAGCGTCAACATGTCACCGCTGCAGTTTCACGGCGAAGCCGTCAGCGTGCAGGAATGGCTGGAGCACCTGCGCCTGCTGGGCCTGTCCGGGGAGCACCTGGCCATTGAAATCACGGAAGGCCTGCTGCTGAGCGGCGACAGCGCCGTGGCGGAAAAGCTGCAGATGTTCCGCGATGCCGACATCGAACTGGCCATCGACGACTTCGGCACCGGCTATTCCTCGCTGTCCTACCTCAGCAAATATCCCATCAGCTACCTGAAAATCGACCAGGTGTTCGTGCGCAACCTGGCGCAGGACGCCAACAGCCGGGCGCTGTGCGAAGTCATCGTGCTGATGGCCCACAAGCTGGGGCTGCAGGTGGTGGCGGAGGGCATCGAAACCGCGGATCAGCGCGATTTCCTGAGGGCGGCCGGATGCGATTTCGGGCAGGGCTATTTTTATTCCCGGCCGTTGCCGGCCGCAGCATTCGAGGCGTTCCTCAACAGTACTGATTGCTAGAATTGTTGCGGGAAATGGAGTATGTTGGATCAGGCGATCTTTACCCGCCTTTCAAGGAGTTTCCCCATGCCGTCATCGCCCGAGGAATTGCTCAAGGCCCAGCAGGATCATTTCGAACGGCTGATGAGCCTGTCCAAGGTGCTGCTGGACAGCACCGAAAAAGTGTCCGAAGCCCAGATTGCATCCCTGCGCGCCCAGATCGAAGCCCTGCACGCCCATGCCGCGCGCCTGGTGGAAGCGAAGACCCCGCGCGAATGGTATGAGCTGCAGGTGGCCTATCTCACGCCGGCCGGAAACGAAGCGCGCTCCGGAGCGACACAAACCTATGCCATCTCGAAGGAAACGGCCCAGGAAATCGCCGGCATCATCGAAAAACAGGTGGGGGAATTCAATCACAAGGTGAACGAGGCGTTCACCGAGTTCACCCGGCAGTGGCCACAAGGTCAGGAACCGCTCAATGCGGCGTTCCATTCCCTCATGGCCGCCGGCAGCAATGCCTACGTGTCGGCCCATCGCGCTTTCAGCCAGGCGGTGGAGATGACCGAAGCCAATGCGCGTGCCTTGCAGGCCGCGCTGCAGCGCAAAGGCCAGGGTTGAGGGCGCCTCAGGGCGCTGGTTTGCGGGGTTTTTCGAGGACCGGAGCGCCTGCTGTCTTCCAGGCGCCGAATCCACCGGCCAGGTGGGCCACCCGCGGCAGTCCCATCTCCATCAGCGTGCGCGCCGCCAGGACGCTGCGCCAGCCGGCAGCGCAGAACAGGACAAACTCCCGGGGCTCTCCGAACAGGGGTTTGAAGTAAGGTGATTCCGGATCCACCCAGAATTCGAGCAGGCCGCGCGGGGCGTGGAAAGCGCCAGGAACCGTGCCTTCACGTTCCAGTTCGCGCACATCGCGCACATCCACCAGTTGCAGCACAGGGTCGTGCTGTCGTTCCAGCAACTCCTGCACCGTGTAGGTGGGCACCAGGGCTTCTGCTTCGGCCACCAGGACCTTGAACCCGCGTTTCATGGCATACCCCCGGATTGGGTGGATGATGAGGGGATTCTACGGGGGTTGGGGCGAATAAAAAAGGCGACGGATTGCGTCGCCTTTCATGGTGTCAGCCAGGGTTTCCTGGCCAAGCCCTATTACTTCTTTTCGCCTTTCTTTTCGACTTTCTTTTCAGCCTTCTTTGCTTTCTTTGCTTTCTTTTCCTTCTTCACTTCTTTCTTTTCAACCTTCTTGGCTTCCTTGTGAGCGGGAGCAGCCGGCGCGGTGGCGGGCTTGTCGGCAGCGAAGGCGGTGGCGGTGAATGCGGCCAGGATTGCAGCGATCAGAGTGGAACGGATCATGGTTTTTCCTTTATAAGTGATTCACTATTGGGATAAAACCCCTCGAGGGGTGCAGTATCATAACAGTTCTGTAACTGTCATCAACTGTAAGTGCTTCAACGGCCGGTCGGCCGTTTGGTTGACATATTTGGTAACCGGTACGGGGCTGGAAGCCTGCCGTGCAGCCGGGGGTCAGCCGTGCAGCCGGCTGTTGCGGGGCACGCCGTGCATCAGATATTCCATCTGGTCGGCCAGGATGCGGCGGTTTTTGAGGATGAAGTGCTCGTAGCGGTTGGGGGCATAGGGCACGTACAGCAGGGACAGTCCGGCCTCTTCCGGGGTGCGGTTGGCCTTGCGGGTATTGCAGCCGCGGCAGGCCGTCACCACATTGGTCCACTGGTTCCTGCCGCCGCGCGAAACCGGCAGGATATGGTCCCGCGACAGGTCCCGCACCGGAAAGCGTTCCCCGCAATAGGCGCACAGCTGGCGGTCGCGGGTGAACAGCAGGGGGTTGGACAACCCGGGTATGTTGGACAGCAGGCGCGAGCCATGGGCGCTGCCCTTGATGGCGATGATGGATTTGGTTTCGATCTGGGAGCGCAGGCCGTTTTTGTCCCAGCCTCCGTGAAAGGTGGCCACGGCGGACCCCAGCGACCAGGCCACCATGTGCTTGGCGTGGTAGGTGATGGCCTCTTCGATTTCGACCCAGGCCTGAGGCAGGCCGGACATGTCCACGGTCAGAATGAACGGATCCATGTTTTTCCTGTCGATTGAAGGCGTTACCGACCCGGGACGCTCCCGGTCAGGATGCCTTGCCCAGCTGAAATTCTAGCCCAAGCCACTCCCCGGGTGAGGGGGGGTGAAAATTTTTTTCAGGTTTTTTGGTCCAATCCATTGACCGAAATGAAACAGGCTGTATAATCGCTGTTTTTCGTCGTTCGACATCAGCTTCTTGGTGCAAAACGACATGCTCTTTAACAAGAAAACACCGATAGGTGTGGGTGCTGCGGGTGCAAGTAATACAGCAGTGCCCACGAGAAGTAAATTTCCGTCTAGGAACACTTTGAGTGGACCCCGAAAGGGGAAGTAATTGCAGAGATTGAACTGAAGAGTTTGATCCTGGCTCAGATTGAACG
>JAGWIW010000150.1 GCA_028866015.1 Betaproteobacteria bacterium | reverse complement strand
AATGTGCCGCCTCGAACATTATTTCCGCTTTGGATCGGTGGTGCTTTCGGATGTCTTTTAAAATTTGCATTGTTGCAAATGAATGCAGGTGTTGTCTTTGCTTCATTTGTTGGCGCTTCTGCAGTTGGTATTTTAAGTTTGCCCATTGCACATTTTCGTCATGTACCACCGATGATATTTGCAATCCCATCAGTAATACCATTGATTCCCGGCGTATTTGCCTATCGCACTATGCTGGGTTTAATAAAATTAACAGGCAACATCGGCACCGATTATAATCAAATACTTTCCGAAACAGTAAACAATGCTGCTAAAACATTATTCATCATCATGTCACTGGCATTGGGTGTTGCGATTCCCATGCATGTGATGCGAAAAGAATCGGTTAAAAAAATACGGTTTGGAAAAAAGTTATAAGATTTTTTGTAACAAGCTGATGAATAAAAATGAAGCTGCTGTTGCGTCGCACACTTGTACTGAAGAATAGCTATGAGCTGTGAGCTTTTGCTCTCCGATCAAAGCTCAAAAAGTATAAGAGTGCAACGCAACAGGCGATGCCATGAAATATTTCTGCCGGTTACAAAAAATATATTTCAACCTGTTGGCGGAATTAATGTATGGTTTAATTTTTAGCAGCACAGTAACCTATTGTACGGATAATTACTTTATCCAAACCTCTTCCGACATATACCTGTAAGCTTGCCATATTGCCTGTAAAAGCTAATATACCTGCTACCCTTGCCGTAGCGGATGAGTAGTTTAGGTATGATTGATAGCTATCAGACAGTAATCTAACCATTTTATCATGTAATAATAAAGTGCATATAAACAGTGTATAACCCGACTCTTATATATGTCGGGTTATACACGGGTCATACCTTGGTTATACTCGGGTTATATACGGGTTATATCAAAAGGAGGTATAGAGGAAATAGGAGTTTGGCATGAGTGTCTTGTACTGAAAATAGGGGGAAGCTATATCTGTACATGACCTTTACGGTTCATCAGCAAATCCGTTTACAACAAACAATCAGCCAGCGACGTTTATTCAGGTTTTGGTAAATTAATTCCGCCAAAGGGTTATCTCAATAAAAAAGTATCAGGCACTTGTTAAGTAGCTGATACTTTTTTATACTCACATCTCAACACTCATAACTCAAATCTTCCTCTACAACTTCTCCATCTCTTCATTCACAAACTCCATCAATGTTTTAATGTGTGCCGGTGAGAGGTCTAATTTTAATCCCGCTGCTGTATATAATTCGGGTAATGTTTTTGTTCCGCCCAAACTCAATGCGTTGATATA
>JAGWIW010000149.1 GCA_028866015.1 Betaproteobacteria bacterium | reverse complement strand
ATCCGTACAGTCTGGCGTGCGTGAGGGTGGACACGGACAGGTGGGTGGGCAGCACGCCGTAGATGGTCCAGGGCTGGCGGCCGTATTCCGCCACAAACCAGCCCAGCTCGCAGGCCAGCCACGGCGCAGGCAGCATGTAGAGAGCCCACTGCAGCAACCAGCGCTTGTTTTCGCACTGGCCGCGCAGGGTGGCCACGAACGCGCTCACGAACAGGGCCAGCAGCAGCACGCCCAGGCCCACCATGAAGCGGAAGCCCCAGAACATGGGGGCCACCCGCGGCACGGTGGAATCCACCGCCTGCTGCAGGATGGCCGGTGTCACGTCCTCCATGCGCGCCACGTATTTCTTGAGCAGCAGGCCAAAGCCCAGATCTGCCTTGTGCGCCTCAAACCGGGTCTTGGCTTCGGCATCCGCGGGGTTGTGGCGCAAGGCTTCGAGCGCGCTCACCGCCGTCATGCCGGACAGGATGCGGGCACGGTTCTTTTCCTTGATTTCGCGGATACCGGGAATGACCTGCGTGGTGGAACGTGTGCCGATCAGCCCCATCACCCAGGGGATGCGGATGGCCCAGTCGTTCTTTTGTGCCGCCTCGTTGGGAGCCGCCACCAGGTTGAAGGGGGCCGGCGCCGGCTCCGTCTCCCACATGGCTTCCATGGCCGCCAGCTTGGTCTGCTGGGCCTCACCCACGGTGTAGCCCGATTCGTCGCCCAGCACGATCACGGACAGCACGGAGGCGATGCCGAAGGCCGACGCGATGCGGAAACTGCGCTTGGCAAATTCCACGTCACGCCCCTTGAGCAGGTACCAGGATGAGATGGAGAGCACGAAAATGGACGCCGTCACGTAGCCGGCCGACACCGTGTGCACGAACTTGGCCTGGGCATCGGGATTGAACAGCACGGCCGTGAAGTCGGTCAGTTCCATGCGCATGGTGACGTAATTGAACTCGGAGCCCACGGGATTCTGCATCCAGCCGTTGGCGATCAGGATCCACAGCGCAGACAGGTTGGTGCCCACCGCCATCAGGAGCGTCACCATCAGGTGCTTGGGACGGGACAGGCGATCCCAGCCAAAGAAGAACAGGCCGATGAAGGTGGATTCCAGGAAAAACGCCATCAGGCCTTCGATGGCCAGCGGCGCCCCGAAAATGTCCCCCACGTAGTGGGAGTAGTAGGCCCAGTTGGTGCCGAACTGGAACTCCATGGTGATGCCCGTGGTGACGCCCAGGGCGAAGTTGATGCCGAAAAGCTTGCCCCAGAACCGGGTCATGTCCTTGTAGACCGTCTTGCCGGTCATGACGTACACGCTTTCCATG
>JAGWIW010000068.1 GCA_028866015.1 Betaproteobacteria bacterium | reverse complement strand
TCGTTCAGGGAAGGGCCATGGAAATGAAACGGCCGGAAGACACAAAATTTGGTCGGGGTGAGAGGATTCGAACCTCCGACTCCTCGTCCCGAATGCACCCCAGTTGATCTTTATTGATCGGCAATACCCGTCAAAAACTGGTTTTATTTCATTTAAATCATACAATTAAAAAAGTCATCTTGGCACATAAATTTTCAATTAGTGCCGTTTTTTTACAGTTTTAAAAATTCAGTTTTGGGACATCTAATTCGGCAGGGTCGCAAGGCTGACTACTGCTTCCTCCTTTCTCTTATAAGCCCAAGAGTACCCAGAGGATAACTATTTATCCAGCCAGATAGTTGATCTTTTAACGTGAGTTGGAATCTGCAGTGGAATTAAAGGGCCATATCCTGGGCTGAGCCAGTTAGCCCGCAGGCCTTTCAGGCGAAGCGGTCTTCTTCAAGTAGCCTGGAATTTTGAAAGGTGGGAAGGGCGGAAACCGGTCCCGATCTCTCACAAAGCTCTAGAAACCGGCTCAATGTTCCCTAGTGGCACGTGGCGAGGGTTACTTCCAGAGTAACCTGAGAAATAGCCCAAGAGGCGCCTAGAATACCTGGGATATCTTATTCCAAGGCTTGGCTGTCCTCAGTTCAAAGACTACGTTCGTGTCGAGAAAAAGATCAGGACAGATCCGCCGGTTTGGAAAAACCCTCGGCTCGCGCAGGTTCAAACTCAGTTTCTTCCACCCCGGGCATGGCCAGCATATCGATGATGGTATCCGCCATACTACCTGAGAGCCGGCGATATTCCTCTACCGTCAAAAGGACGTGGGTGTGGCACCCCCGGTCTGTGATAAAGACGGGCCCTTCCTGAGCAGCTTTTTTTGCTCTGCTGGAATTCTGGCTGAACTCTCGGCTGGAGAATGTTCTGTAGGCCATATTATTTGGGTTTCCGGAATCTACTGTTGATTCTGGAAACCAGTTTCTTGAGATTACCCCTTACTGTTCTTTCCATATGTTTTGTACCGCTCTCCGCTTGAGCTTTGCCGAGCGGAATCGCGAGCGTTTTTATCACACCGGATTTCACCTCCTCGTGAGGGAAAACCCGCCGAATGCACCGAGAAATCTGATTGAAATCAATACCTAAACATGGGGTGACAAAATGACGCCATCGTCATATACTAGGCGCGTCGAACGACCGCCCAAACAGGAGGCTACTATGTTAGCTCATACCGGAAAACGTCTCACCACACGCATCACAGACCATGTGCAAGATAAATTGCAGATGGCGGCGGATCTCGTTGGTGCAACGATGAACCAGTTTGTGGTACAGGCGGCACTGGAAAAGGCGGACAAGGTCATTGAAAGCGAATCAACAATCGTCCTGACACGTCGGGAATCGTTGCGTTTGCTGGAACTGATTGAAAACCCGCCACCCAGAAATGAAAAATTCCTTCAGGCTATGAATCGGTATCAGGGGATGAAAAACAATGATCTTTCTACCACTGAATAGCCAGCATGACCGGAAAGGCTTTGATAGTGGTAATGATGATCTAAACCGTTGGTTTAACCAAGTAGCCAGACAACACAAGGATAGAGGTGTTTCTTCCACCTTTGTGGCTGTCTCTGACAATACGAGCGCAGAAGTTCTTGGTTACTACGCCATCACGGTAGCCGAGCTGATGAATGTTGACCTTCCAGAACAATATCGAAAGCGCTTACCTGAAAGGGTTCCAGTATTTCGATTGGGAAGATTGGCTGTTTCAGTTCGGCATAAAGGGCAAAGGATTGGCGAATCATTGCTATTCGATGCCATATATCGAATTACTCGCATTTCGCAGGAGGTTGGTGGAGTAGGTATTGTGGTCAACGCAAAACCGTCAGCCGTCGACTTTTACAAACAATATGGCTTTGAACAGATGGCGGACCATCCGCTTAATTTGTTCCTGCCGATTTAACACCAACCCCCGCGCATCCATGATGCCGGGGGTTTTCTTATTCTGGAATAATGCGCCCATAGACCCGCAGTACATCCACTCTGGTTCAACCTGAGATTGCCTCTCTCAATTCCACAGTAGATTCCAGATACCCTATTATTTCCCAGACACCAGGGTAGATACGTTAATACATTATGTTTTGACGGAAAAGACTCTCATGCACAGCCGGTCGAGGCCTCCAAGTACCGAACAACTTTGGCTAGCTCATCCGGCTCCTGAATCAGATCAATAGGTCTACCACCTAGCCCTTGATTTTCACTCATGAGCCATTGGCGTGCAGTTTCATCATCCCCAACAATGGAGTCGAGTGACCTGTAGAGCTTCAAGAACAACAGCGCCCTTCCCCACTCTTCGGAGCTTTCAGAATGACCTAGCCCATTGATGCCGAGCTGGACGACTATCTCCAGGCCCACTCCCAATATTCTTGCGAGCTTGTCATGTGAAATAGCAAGTCGCTCTGCGGCACGTGCCACAGCTTTTCCAAGAGTAATGGGCACATCAGCTGGGTTTTCTGAGTGTGTCTGAGGCATATTCGCTCTTTTTTCTTTCATGTCACGATAGTACTCCAAGAGCTTGGTTTTTTCTTGGATCAGCCGTAATCCCAGTCTTCGCGAAACCCAAAATTTTTTGGTGTTGGAAGAACATAAAAAAGTCGATCTTGACGATGAAAGTTACCGCCTCAAAAGGCAGGCAGGGTGCGGGTGGTTGACGAGCAAGAATTCGGGTGGCAATGTTTTTCCAGACCTCTGAACCCATCGCCTGATTCAGACTCCAAAACAATACTTGAACCCATTTTCTGGATAATTTTGGAGCGTTTCATGTCCCAGGAAGACTCAAACATCGATCTAACGTCAGAATCTGAAATCACCTGCTACTGCGACCGATGTGGCCGAGATTTGGATCCTCGTGCGGGCGACCATGAATTCCAGGAAGCGCTTCGTATCAAGTACCGTCCAGGACCTGGGTCATTGCACATTGAGGAAGGCAGTTTGGTGGAGTGTATCTTGTGCCAGGACTGTACAAGGAAAACTTTGGGCCAATTCCTTCGAATTTCAGGTCCAGATGTAGTGCCGATCAGCAGGCTGGCGTACCCGCTGGACGATGACTACCTGATGGAGTTAAGAGATCTTTTTGGAGGTGACGGAGATGAAGATGAAAAAATTCACTGACTGGAAATATTTTCTGCGGATTTACTTTGCTCCCTTTATCGGAGCTTATCGGCAGATGCGCTCTGAGTTGCGTCGTGCAGATCGTACTCTGCATAGAGAAGGGAATTAGGATATTGCCTAATGAGAACAGGAGCCGCCATGCGGATAACTGTGGCAATTAATGATGATCTGTACAGGAGATCGCTTGAAGTAGCCGATCCGGCCATGGAAGAAGCCGATCTTCTCCGCGAATCTATCAAGACATTTATTCGAATCCAAGCTGGACAACGGCTTGCCGCCTTGGGTGGAGCAATGCCGGAACTTCCGGATATCCCTCGGAAAAAAGGGACCTGACATATCTTGTTGGGTAGGGATGTTACGCTGTAACTTTCCCTAATAAATCTGTGGATTATTAAAATACGCTCACAAGAGGATAGCATGAGCTTAGTTACCGGACTTGCCCTCGGGCTATTGGTGATGGTTCTTGGCGCGGGAGGATTGACTGCTTTCGCCCTCACCCTTCTCAAACGCCAGCAACCTAAACAGGCCAAGGCCTCAAAACCCCGCAATTAACGCCTTGGTTACAGGCTTTATTCGCTGTAACCAACTTTAATTCCGCTGAACACCATTTGACCTGCCCGCCACGGGAGTCAAGCTGTTCCGTGGAAATAAAGTCTGTACTCCCCAACTGTCGTCGGCATCTTCCGCGTCATAACCCTGGCCCAGAAATCAGTTGTAGCCAACACGGCTACAACTTACCCCTCGGTCAGGGGCTACATTTCTGCGCCGGCCAGCGCTGTCAGGGTTTTTGTTGGAGATGACGAGTTGCAGAACCAGGCTTGCTGCTAATGTCTTCTAGCCGGTGCTGGCCCGCAATTCGGTCAGTTGCAGACGCGGACAGCCCCGCATGCGCGGCAAAATCGCGCCACCGGTTCACGGCCTCGCATACCTCGTCGATAACCCCTTCTCCGTCCCTGGGCAGCCCGATGGAGCGGCCCACTTCCAGCAGATCCTTCCGCGTGAACCCATCTCGTTTGCCAGCAATGCTCATCTGGTGCTGGCTGGTCCACTTCCCCCCAGGATTATGAGAGTAGGTCACGTCGAAGGCGGGTGAGAGTCGCCACTGACCTGTGGGGTCCATGAGGAATGCGATGTTTTTGGTGTGGTCGTCCTGGTTGCGCGCCACCACGTTGAACACCATGCGCCGGTATTGCTCCAGCGCCTCCTGTTTGGGCAGGCCCAGACTGCGCATGACCTGGAAAGCCTGCTCGTACCCATAGGCCCCAGCCATGTTGAAATCGTAGTGTGCAATGCCGCACAGGGATTGCATGTGCAGTTTCCCTCTCCTGTCCCGGTCGAATCGCCGGGTCATGAAATGTGCCCGGCCGTTCTCTTCCAGAAGGCGGCTTTCCGTCATCTGGATGCCCGCTTCCTGCGCCATCAGATGATAGGCATATTCAATCCGGCCGAATTCCTGCGGCTTGCCCAGCTCCATGTCCGACACACCATCGAACTTGAGAATCCAGTAGTCGAATCCCGGTGGCACGTCGGCCTGGCCCGAGATCACCCTGCCCTGATCATTCATGGCGATCACCGCCTTTGGCCGGGCGCCGCCCGCCGATGTGCCCACACGCAGAATATCCAGGAGGGCCTCGGCGTTTTCGTGGTCAACGGATCCCAGGGACACATCCAGCGCCTGTCGGGCGGCCATGGCTTCCTGGACAAGTTCCACCAGCCCGGCAATATCCACGTCAACCGACTCTTCAAACCGGCCCGACGTGGCGGGCTGGTATTCCAGGGCGCCCATGCCGCGAACTCCGGTGTAGCACAATCGTTCCACCGGGCTAAAGGCTCTCGGGTCGCGGCCATTTCTTGCAAGCCAGGCGTCGATGATTGCATTGCCGAACTTGTCTGGCAGGGAGTCGGCCAGAAGACCGGGGAGCCCGTGGTACGTCTGTGGGGCCAGCTGCGAGAACTCGAAGATGCCCGGCCCACGCCGGGCCTCCGGCAACCCCATCCTCAGTGGGGAAACGTCCAGTGTCCCGCCCATAAACTCAGGGTCGTACTGGAAAACCGCGTGGCCACGATCCTCCAGCCACGTCACGGCCCCCAACATCCGGCCCCAGAGGTTTATCTGGGCAGTATGAACAGGCGCTACCATCGGGAATCCCTGCCGGTTTTCGGAACATCAGCCGACCTGGTGGCCCGCTTGCGCACCTTACCCTGGTTCTTAAGCAGCATCAGCGGGCTCACGGGGATCTCCGGCAAGAAGGACGAGAGGTGGTCGAGCGCCCCCAGCTCCCGCAACACGGCGATGAGCGTGGACATGCGGCTGCCCTTGCCGGATTCCAGGGTGCTGATGGCGTTACGGTGCAGCAGCGCACGGGCGGCCAGCTCGTCTTGGGTGAGGTTTTTTCTCAGGCGCAGGGCCTTGATGCGGCTGCCTAGCTCTCGCTCGATCTCCGCATCGGCCAAAACAGAGAAGTCCATAATTCACTCTTTTCTATGCGTATATGCAAATTATAGACTTCTTTGCATAGATTTCAAGTCATTAATAGCATGGACTGTGAACAGCACGTGGTAAATAGACCCGTCGTTACCGTGGCCATGCCGCTCCTATGCGGGCCGGCTTCTTATGCAATATGGAGTTTTTGAACAATCAGGATTAATTAGCACTGGGCTCAGACTTTATAAGTTGAATTTCAGAATTCACCCTTCTTGCTTCTTGCTCGCTTAGGAATATCGCTCCACAATTAGGGCAAAATTCTCCGACAACTTGGTTAATCACGAAACTTTTGCCGTTAAATTCATAAGGCATATCTTTCGTACTATGAATAAGCTCTGATTCATGGCATGAAAGACATTTCATAATTGATCTCTCCTAAGAATGACGCAACTTCATGGAAGCGAATCCTTCTTTGTGGAATCAACCTCAACAGCAACCGAAGAGGTCTATCTCCAGAGAACTTTTTACCTTTTCTTTCAATAGATGCTTTTATCAATTCGCTCAGATTTATCTTTCTAATTTTTTCAAGCGGCGCCAAATCTTCTTCTTCAGCAGGTAGAACAGAATAGTGAGGATGGCGACATAAATCAGGACCCCCATTCCCATCTGTTTTCTCGCCTCTGCCTGGGGGTCAGCTGCCCATTCCAGAAACGCGGCAACGTCTTTAGCCTTCTGTTCGATTTCCTTCCTTGCTGCCGGGTCAGCCTGCGCAATGCCGAATATGTCCGGCATCTTGATGCCCGGGAAAACCCGGTTCGTCGTCTGTCCATCAGCGCCCGGAGCAAATCCCGTCAGGAGCTCAACGATGTAATGCGGGCCGCCTTCCCGTGCTTCGGCCATCAGGGAAAGATCGGGGGGGACCACATTGAACATCGCCAGTGCGGCATCGGGAGGCATCTGTGCCTTCAGGGAATCCCCCAGGCCATTCTCGCCGCGCAGGGCATTGACCTCATCCTTGGTCAGTCCGATGGACAGCAGGTCCTTGTACTTGATGTATTTGAGGCTGTGGCAGCCATTGCAAACCTCTGCCACGATATGGGCTCCTCGTTGGATGGAAGGCAGGTCGGCGGAGGCATGTGCCGTGCCGGCGAAGAGAGTCAGGCAAAGGGTGCTGATCCAGTAAACAGTCTTAAGCATGGGACGCCTCAATTTCCTTTCTGGCCATGTCGACAACA
>JAGWIW010000148.1 GCA_028866015.1 Betaproteobacteria bacterium | reverse complement strand
GCCGGAATACCGGATGCTCAAGTTCGACAGCAAAACCGATAAGTGATTGATATTGCTAAGGCCGAATGGGCCGATTTGTGACTACGCGACGACCGTCAGGCGGGTTTAGGGAGGTTCAGGGCGTCGAAGAGCTCCAGTTGTTCCGGTGTTGTCGTGGAGATGCCATCTATCGTTCGTTCCCCGACTCTGGCTCTGTGGCGCTGGATGCGCGCGAGCAGATCGAGGGCGGTGCGCGGACTGGCGGCATTCCCCTTGGCCTTCAGGCGCATGCGCATGACGCGGTAGAGCACGAGGGCCAGGAAGCAGATCAGCGCATGGGCGCGGATGCGATCCGGCAGGCGGTGATGGACCGGGGCGATCTCGATGTCCGATTTCAGAACGCGGAAGCCGCGCTCGATATCGGCCAAGGCCTTGTAGCGTGCGAGAGTTTCTGCCGGGGTCAGATCGGCGGCATTGGTGATCAGCGCGAGCTTTCCATCGAAGAGTTCGGCCTCGGCGAGGGCCTCCTCGTCGACCGACCAGCTGAACCGATCGGCGGTGAAGTCGGCCTTGAGGAAGCGGGTCAGTTCAGCCTCGGCCACGGCGCGGGTGAACCGGCTGAAAGCGCCGCGATCAGAGGCACGGCGCCCCTTTGCCGTCGTCCCCTCGTCTTGTGCGTCGAGTTTGGAGACCATCTTCTCGGCCAAGGCTTCGAGTTCGGCGATGCGGGTCCGCCGACGATCAGACTGCTCGGTGGCACGGAACGGGTCATGGGCGACGATCAGGCGGTGGCCGGCGAAGGTGGCCTCTGCCAGCCCCTCGTCATCGAAGGCGAGGTCCCGGAAGGTCTCGACCAACTCACTGTAGCGGCGTGCCGGCACGGCCAGGATGAACTGGAGCCTGCGCTCTCCCTGATCGGCCAGGGCCGTCAGCTCGCCGATATTGTCGAGGCTCAAGAGCCCGCGGTCGGCGACCAGGATGACGCGCTGGATCGGAAAGCGTCGGAGCACCGTCTGCAGCATGGATTGCAGGGTTTTGGTCTCGGCCACGTTGCCGGGGTGGACCGTGTGTAGGAGCGGCAGACCCTCTGCGGTCTGCACCACGCCGAGCACGAACTGCCGGGCGATGCCTCCCGTCTCTTTGTTCATGCCGAAGGCGCGGATGTCCTCGCCGACCTCGCCTTCGCCGTGGATGCGCACCGTGGTCAGGTCGTAGAAGACGATGGCAAGGTCCTGATCGACCAGTGGCCTGATCTGGCGGGCCAAAGCCTCCTCAACGGCCTCGGCATGATCCATGAGTGCATCCATGGCCCGCAGCAGGTGCTGATGTGTGACGCTCTCCG
>JAGWIW010000147.1 GCA_028866015.1 Betaproteobacteria bacterium | reverse complement strand
CAGAGGCGAAATGTTGCGCGCTGGCAAAAATCACCGCTGGCAAGAACACAAGATGAAGTGGGAGCCACCACCGGGGTCCCCGCAAGACCAAGGTGATGGCTGCAGCAATCACGGCCTGGGCAAAGCCGAACATCAGCAGGGAATGGATGGGCAGCAGCCGGGTCAACGAAATCCCGTATGCCACCAATGCCCCCAACACTTGAGCAACAAAGAACCAGTGCATGAGCCGGATAGACCGCTGCCGAAGCCGGCAGTACTTAGTGGTGGCCCGGTGCAGGTGGCGGAGTCACGGCCGCCACAATGCTTTTCAAGAGCTCCGGATCCATCAGGGCAGACCCGCTGGTCGGTTCCGTAGGGGTCACCGGGGTTCCTGTCCCACTCCCCGTTGTTGAGGTTGAGCCATCTGTGGTACCTGAGGATCCTGCCCCTGCAACGGCCAGGTTCTGCAGCAAGTCTCCAGATCCCGACGAAACCACGTCATTGATGTGCAGCGTGCTGCTTGTGCCTGATCCTTGACCATTGGTGGTCACGTTGAGTGCGACATCATTCTGGTTGCTAACCAGGCTGGACAGGTCAGATCCTGAAGTTGTTCCCGTTGCAATGTTTGAAGCATTTTGGTTTTGGTTTTGGTTTTGGTTTTGGCCTTGACTCTGATCTGAGCCGTGACTTTGAACCGGTACAGGATCCACTACATAGGAGTCACTTTGAGTGACTGTGGCCGTATGTCCCGTGGCGTCACTGGCCGTCACGGAAGCAGTGACGGATGAAGCTCCGGCCAGCACCTGAGCCGACACATTGACGCTGAAACTGCCGTCATTTCCCACAGTGCCGGTATAGCTATTGCTTCCCACCTCGAGGATTACTTTGTCGCCCGCCTCAAAAGTGCCGGTTACCGTCCCGCTGACCACCACCGAGTCGTTCGACTGTTGTTGTCCCACGGTGAGCTCATTGCTGCCGCCCACAGTCAGCCCGGTAATCTGTGGCATGGCCTCCACGGAGTATGCTTGCGAGGTGGATACCGTTGCGGCATTGTTGTTGGCATCATGGGCAGTCACGGCAGCCGTGACCGAGCTCACCGACTCCAACGCAGAGGCAGAAACCCCAATGCTGTAGTGCCCGTTGGCATCCACAGCTCCGGTATAGGTACTGGAACCCACCGTCAGCGTCACCTGGTCGCCTTGCTGGTAGGTTCCCGATACGGTACCGGTCACATTGACAGTGGCGTTGGCGCTTTCATCCGCAATGTTCACCACATAGGCCGAATTCAGCCCATCCACCGTGATCTGCGGCATGGCCTCCACCGTGTAGGTCTGGGTGAAAGTTGC
>JAGWIW010000146.1 GCA_028866015.1 Betaproteobacteria bacterium | reverse complement strand
ATATCATAGGTATGCCGTGCCGCAGCCACGGCCGCGAGCTGGTGGGCATGCTGCTCGCTCAGGAAATGCAGCAGTGCCAGGTTGTCTTCCACTTCCTTGAAGGCGGTGAGCACGGTGTTGCGGTAGTTGGCTGCTGCTTCGCTGGTCTGCGCCTCAGCCTGCTTGACGGCTGCTTCACGCAGACCGGCATCGAAAATGTTGAGGAAGGCCAGGGGGCCGAGCGTCCAGAAGCTGTTGGGTGCCGTCAGCAGGGCGCCGCTGCCAGTGTTCTGGAAACCGCCAATGGCGCCCAGGGAAATTTCCGGAAAAAAGGCCGCCCGTGCCACGCCGACGTTGGCATTGGCCGCCGCCACGCGCCGTTCGGCGGCTGAAATATCCGGCCGGCGTTGCAGCACCTGGGACGGAATGGTGGCCGGAACCTGCGGATACGCCGAGGCCAGGGGCTGCGGCGCGATGGAAAACGCCGAAGGAGACTGGCCCAGGAGCGCCGCAATGGCGTGCTCATAGAGCGCGCGCTGGGACATGGCCTTGAACTTGAGCGCTTCGGTTTCTTCCAGCAGCGTCTGGGAACGCGCCACATCGAGGCCGGACACGATGCCTTCGTCATGGCGGCGCTGCATCAGCAACAGCTCGCTCTGATAGGCTTTGATGGAGTCGGCATAGAGCTGGATCTGGGAATCGAGCCCGCGCAACTGGAAATAGTTGGCGGCCAGCTGAGCCTGCAGGCTGAGGCGAACGGATTCCACGTCCTGGCGACTGGCTTCGGCCAGCGCTTCGGCGGACGTGACCGCGCTGCGGATGTGGCCCCACAAGTCGATTTCATACAGCGTGCCTACTCCCAGCGCCGTGTTGCCGTAAACATTGGGAAGGTTGGGGCCGCGCAAGGGACGGTTGACGGATTCGCGGTTGGTTTGCAGGTTGCCCACGGCGTCGATTTCGGGATAAAGGCGTGCATTCTGCTCGGAAAAATACGCGTTGGCCGCGTCGTAGCGGGCCAGGGCGGCCGCCAACTGGAAGCTGCCGGTCTCAAGCTGCTTTTCCATGCCGTCCAGCTGGGAATCGCCGAACACGGTCCACCAGGCTCCGCGCGCAGCCTGATCAGCCGGGCGCGCCACATGCCAGGGTCCTTCCTCCTTGAAGGCGGGGGTCATGGGGGTGTCGGGCCGGGAATAGTCCGGAATCAGCGAGCAGCCGGACAACAGCACGGCCGCGAGCGCTGCCGCACGAAGTCCTTTCATTTGCCTTTTCCTTGTGCAGCAGGTTGCGCCATGGACGAAACCGTCACACGGACGAGGTCGCCGTCTTCGAGGGAATCGGGCGGACTGTCC
>JAGWIW010000145.1 GCA_028866015.1 Betaproteobacteria bacterium | reverse complement strand
TTTGTCGCAGTTTGCATTTTAACCGAGTTATATTTGCAATTCGATTTGGGTTATGGCATAAATGTGCCTGAAAAACCACATAAATGCAATTTACGTCAAAACCCATGAACGCTCCAGATCTGCTTGGCCTCGACACCTGTGAAGCCTGGAACACGGAACGCGCCTTCCAACACCTGAAGGCGCTGGGCCAGGCGGCCACCAAGCGCACGGCCGAGCGTCGGCTCAACGAGCTGGGTTTCTTTGCGCCGGAACTGCAAGCGGATGCCCTGCGGGATGAAACGGGGCGCCAGCCCACCCCCAGCGTGCTGCAGTGGGCACTGAGCCAGGCCCGCAGCCAGCGCAAGCTCGTGCTGTTTACCCAACTGCACGCCCTGCCCAACGGCCGTCCCTGCCTGCACGCCAACGACGCCCGTGGCGGCCGCCTCTGGGTGCCGCTGGAGGGCCCCGCCACCGCAGAGCGGCTGGTGCAGGCCCTGACCCAGCTGCAGCAGCTCGCGGGCAAGGACCTGGTGCTGTTTCCCCACGGGGAGCTCACGCACTGGGCACGCACGGTGCCCCCCGTGGAAGGCACGCAATGGGCGCTGCTGGGCTACCCGCCGGTGCTGGCGCCATTTTCTGAAAAGAACAGCAAACGCCTGCCCCTCACGCCCCACCTCAAGCGCCTGGAAGCGGAAAGTATTTTCATATTGCGCGAAGCGGTGGCGGAAGCCGAGAACCCGGCCATGCTCTATTCCATCGGCAAGGACAGCTCGGTGATGCTGCACCTGGCACGCAAGGCCTTTTACCCGGCACCTCCGCCCTTTCCCCTGCTGCACGTGGACACGCGCTGGAAATTCCAGGAAATGATTTTGTTCCGCGACTTCATCGCCCGCCACCTGGGGCTGGACCTGCTGGTGCATGTAAACCCGGAAGCCATCGCCCGCAACATCAACCCCTTCGATCACGGTTCTGCCCTGCACACGGACATCACCAAGACGGAAGGCTTGAAGCAGGCGTTGGACCACTACCGCTTCGACATGGTCTTTGGCGGCGCGCGGCGCGACGAGGAAAAATCCCGCGCCAAGGAGCGCGTGTTTTCCTTCAGGAGTCCCACCCATCGCTGGGATCCCAAAGCCCAGCGCCCGGAACTGTGGGCCCTGTACAACACCAAAAAAAGCCCGGGCGAATCCATCCGCGTGTTCCCCCTCTCCAACTGGACGGAACTGGATGTGTGGCAATACATCCACCATGAGCAGATTCCCGTGGTGCCGCTCTACTTCGCAAAAAAGCGCCCGGTGGTGGAACGCGACGGCATGCTGGTGATGGTGGACGACGAACGCTTCCGATTGCTGCCGGGCG
>JAGWIW010000144.1 GCA_028866015.1 Betaproteobacteria bacterium | reverse complement strand
CGAGCTTCGCCCGCATTTTGCGCGGGTGGCTGCCTGTCTTGGTGAGAGCGTCTTACGATCCATGACCGGACCATGGTCCGGTCACCCAGTTTGTGCAATATTTTTTACGTCAGCCTGACTTTGCCGCCGATTGAGCCATGAGCTTTTCGACATGTGCTTGAAAGGCCTTTCTCAGCGCCTCGGCCTTATCCTCAGGCACCCACACTGACACCTGCACCAGCCCCTTGCCCTTCTTACGGTCACGGTATTCCGCGGCCCTCTTCTTGGCCTGGACCTTCTGCTTGAGGGCAGCGGATGCCAGGGCATCACGCTGGGCAGGTGTCAGTTTGTTGAGATCATCAGTCATCACCGCATCACCTTGAATATTGCGTCACAAGTAACGTGGCGCTTGCGTGATGTGTTTTCAACAGTAGCGAAACAAGTGACGTGATTAGTCACGTTAAAAATACGTTTGTGGACTTACTCCACAAATATAAGTCTGGTTGGGTTGCTCCGCATACCCACCAGCCCCATATTTGTTTCGTGCGCCCTCCGGGGGCCTGGCAGGGGCCTTGGGCGTATCGGGTGCATCCGCACCCCTCCACGCCCTCACAAGCATCCGCTTGTGTTTTCTTCTCCCGGGAAAAGAAGGCTGGGCAGTTTTCGAGGTGAGAGCATGAGCGGACCTGGACACAACAACCCACCGCCGGACGTAGGGCCATACGCGATTTATCGAACGGCCAAGATCAAGACCGCCGCCGAACTGTCAGCATCGAGCGGCCACATGCGGCGCACCCGACCAACGCCGAACGCTGATCCGAAGCGCCTGGCTGAAAACCGTATCATCATCGGCACCGAGGATCCTGTTGCGGATGTTGAGGCGCTCTTGCCGAAGCTCGAACAGCGGGACGCGGACGGCCTCTTGTTGCGGCGCTCGAACTCGGTCCTTGCCGTCGAGATCCTGGCCACGACCTCGCCCGAATGGTGGGCGACCGCGACACCCGAGATGCAAGAGAACTGGATCAGTTCGACCGTGGACTGGCTGGCCGAGGCATGGGGCGGGCGCGAGAACTTGGCGCACATCGAGCTGCACGTTGACGAGACCACCCCCCACATCACCGGCTATGCCGTTCCGCTCGATGAACGCGGGGCGCTGAACTGCCGCAAGTTCATCGGCGAGAAGCAGCAGCTGCGCGACCAGCAGACGGGCTATGCGCTCGCTGTGGAGCATCTGGGGCTTCAGAGGGGGGTTGCCGGGTCCAAAGCCACACATCAGGCCGTGAGCCGCTTCTATGGCGCCCTGAAGGCCCCCCAGAAGCCCGTGCAGGTGCCTGCCCCGGGGCGGATCACCATGTCACCCGACGAA
>JAGWIW010000143.1 GCA_028866015.1 Betaproteobacteria bacterium | reverse complement strand
GACGGCGAAGAGCGTATCGTCGGTGTCCTGACGCTGAGCGAAAGTTGCGCGCTCTACGCCGGCGGATTCATTGGCATCATTCCCGAATTTTATGTTGTACCGGAACGACGCTGCCAGGGGGTCGGTTCCCTGCTGGCCGCGGCTGCCCGCTCCTATGCACGGTCCAAGGGGTGGCAACGCCTGGAAGTGACGACCCCGCCGCTGCCCCAGTTTGCAAGAACCCTGTCCTTTTACGAACATCAGGGGTTTTCAGTTGCAGGGGGGCGCAAGCTCAAGCTGGAAATGCCTTCATGAGTCCGGTCCAGGAACAGGTCCAGTCAGTTGTCATGAATCTGGAGGTTGGATCCAATCACGAACAGGAGCCCTTATGAAGATCAACAAATTTGCCCTGGCTGCATTCTTGTTGTGGCTGATAACGGCTATCGTATTTGCCTGGTTCTTTGTACGAGGGGCGACCACTCCGGGCTCGGACAATCGCACGGCCGTCGTGCTGGCCCCTGCAGAGCGGACCCTGGTTTTGTCTGAAATGCGCACCCTGCTGGCTGCCGTCCAAGGCATCGTCACCGGGCTCAATCAAAAGGACAGCAAACAGGTGGCAGAAGCCGCACGCAGCGCCGGAATGGCTGCCGCTGCGGACGTTAATCCGGCGCTAATGGCCAAGCTTCCATTGCCGTTCAAACAGCTGGGCATGAGCGTGCATCGTGACATGGATGCTCTGGCCCAGGCGGCTACTGAAGGAAAACCCGCTGCCGACCTTCAGAAAATGCTGGGGGACACCTTAACGAAATGCGTTGCTTGCCATGCTACCTGGCAGCTTGCCGCTGCAAAGTGAACTCTGATTGGATCAGAACCGATTGTCGGATTCCAAAAGTGATTGTTTATGGTCGGTGTCGGATGGCGGGAATTCGGCCTGACCGGCTGTTCAGCTATCGCCAGATGAATGGCCGATATCCGGCGCTGAACAGACCCTGGCCCAATTCGGCTCCGATTGACCGCTCTTCGATCTGTCGAACACGAACTACCGACCCAGAGCGGCCTGTCGCTACAAGGATAGCGGGCGTTCAACGTTCAAGCTCAAGGGCGCTGCGAGGCTTTATCGCGCAGCATCTCGTGGAGTGCAATGTTAGGGGACGCTTCAGATGTGAATGACTTCACGAAAGCGGCAATTGAAACAAGAAGTGCCAACATAGCAATGATGTTGGCGAAACGAGCCAGCTTTGATGCCCTAGCGGCACTTAACCGTCGCTCAAGCTCAGCTTCGGATGCAACACCGCGAAGTTGTCCATAAACTCCGTAAGAGGATTCCGATGGATCGTCAACGTAGGGCGTTACTCCTAGCCTTTCACACTCGCGAA
>JAGWIW010000142.1 GCA_028866015.1 Betaproteobacteria bacterium | reverse complement strand
GGCGTTCCTGGCGGCAGGCTACGGCGAGGAACACATGCTGGCGATCATCCTGGCGATCAGCACAAAGGTGATCTCAAACTATTCCAATCACATCCAGCATACCAATCTCGATCCGGCCTTTGCCGGCAGGGCCTGGTCGCCAGCTGGCTGATTTCAACCCGAGCACCAATCCGACCGTGTCGTGCCGAAACTCTGCACGACACGGATCTGTGTTCGTTCAAATGTTCTGGCCAAAGAAAGGAGCAAGCGCCGCGCGCCGTGTCGGCGACATATCGTCGGGCTGTGTCACCAAGGCTTGCGAAAGCGCGGCGTGAGCAATCGACGGTGGCAATTCACGACCGAGCCTTCCGACCGCTTCGGCGACAATCCGCTGCGCCCGCGCGGAATTCTCCTGAAGGTTGCGCAAGGCAAGATCGGCACTGACATCAGCTTCGTGCGGATGCCAGCAATCGTAATCCGTCACCATGGCCATGGTAGCGTAGGCAATCTGTGCCTCGCGGGCGAGCTTTGCCTCGGGCATGTTTGTCATTCCGATTACGTCCGCGCGCATCGAACGGTACCAGTGAGATTCGGCGAGGCTCGAAAAATGCGGCCCTTCAATGCAGACATAGGTCCCGGCAGTGTGGAGCCGGGCCGGAAAATCCGCGCCGAGCGAAGCGACCGTTTCTCCGAGAATACGCGTGACGGCCTGGCAGACGGGCTGCGCCATAGAGGCATGGGCGACCACCCCCTCACCAAAGAACGTCGTTTCGCGCCGCCGCGTCAGATCGATGAATTGATCCGGCAATACGATGTCGAGCGGCGCAATGTCCTCTCGAAGCGAGCCGACCGCGGAAACCGATACGAGGTAACGAACCCCAAATTGGCTCATCGCGTGAATGTTGGCGCGGTAGTTGACCTCGGTTGGCAGCAGCCGATGCCCTCGGCCGTGGCGCGCCAGAAATGCGACTGGAGTTCCGGCAACGGTTCCAACCATGACGGCATCCGACGGCTTTCCGTAGGGCGTATCGATGCTGACCTCTTGTGCCTCTTCAAGGGCCGCCATGGCGTAAAGCCCGCTGCCACCGATCACGCCTACGACTGCGCCCATTGCCGCTTCCTTGGTCAATTGCTCTGCATGTTCGTCGCCGCGACGGGGCGAATCTTACGGACGGCCCGTCACTCGCCATTTCCCCGCCGCTTTGACCGTAAGGAAACCGAGGCCAGCGCGACGAAGTGGCTCGAACGCAATTCGGCTATAGGAAAGTCCACGATGCACGCCACGTTGCCTCGCCTTGAAACCATCGACTTTCCGGCGATCGCGCGCGGCGATCTGACCACGCTACAGGTCAACCTCGGTTATCGCTGCAACCAGCAGTGCCTGCATTGCCACGTCA
>JAGWIW010000067.1 GCA_028866015.1 Betaproteobacteria bacterium | reverse complement strand
CCGCCGCCCAGGCCAGGTGCAGGCGGGCTTCCTGGCGGCGCTCCGCCAGCACGGCGCGGTAGGCCGCCATGTTGGCATCCACCAGCGCCCAGGCGGCATCCACCGCAGGACGCGCAGTGGCCGCCACCTCCGCCTGGGTGGCCGTGATGGCGTCCTTGCGGATGAACTGCTCGCGCACCATGCCGGCCAGGACCTTGTTCTGCTGCTTGACGGCATCCAGAGGCGCTGCCAGCAGCGCCTTGACGGCCGGATGCTTCATGGCCTGGGACAGCTGGCTGTCCACCAGGGTAAAGGCATCGGACAGGCGCGCGTCCGTCACTTCGTAGAACAGCTTGTCCCTGGGCGTGAGCGTGCCGCGCGCCACGTTCAGGGTTTCATAGGCGAGAATGCGCACCGTGATGCCGGCCACCTTGGGCGTGTTGTTGGCCAGCGCGAAACCCAGGTAGAACAGGTCTTCATCCGGTTCCAGCGCCATTCCCGAGAGATCGCCCAGGTCACGCATGACGCGGTACAACC
This sequence comes from Betaproteobacteria bacterium, assembly GCA_028866015.1. Taxonomy (GTDB): domain Bacteria; phylum Pseudomonadota; class Gammaproteobacteria; order Burkholderiales; family Ferrovaceae; genus JAKBAT01. The sequence goes on along the minus strand of JAGWIW010000067.1, from coordinate 6,648 downwards.
GGGAGAATTCCCGGCCATGGGCGGCAAAGGCCTTCTGCGCGAAGTCACCGTCCAGCGGCAGCGCCGCCACGGATTCGCGCAAGGTCTTCCAGCCCTCGCGAATGCCCGACAGCCCGGCCCCCAGATCGAAATACCCTTTGGCCGAGCGGCCGTCGGCCTCGAGCTTGCCCAGCACCCCGTCAATGACGGCGGTCTGGGCCTTCAGGCGCCCGGTGACGGCGGCATCGCCCACAGCGGCCGTGATGGCGATGCGGCGGTACTCGATCAACACCTTGTTCCATTCCACCAGGTCGGCGATCAGGCCCGTGCCGGCAGCTTCGGCATCGATCTGGTGCAGGCGGTGGATCTGGGCCACCGTGGCCTGCACCGCGAAATAACACAGGGCGAGTGCCATGACCCCGCCCACCAGGGCGAATTTGGCCGCAAAGCGGAGGCGGGCGGTGAGGGCGACGGCAGGGGCGAACAGAAAACGCATGGGGTCAGGCCTCGCGGGATACAGGGGCCGGCTTCGGGCCGACGTCAGTTAAGGATATCGGCAGCGCCGGGCCAGGCTTTAGCCCGGAATCGCGACAGGCCGTCCGCTGTGGCACAATGGACCACCGGACCCTGACCCGAGTGGTGACTGCCATGAAAAAGACGACGTTCCTGCGCGCTGCCCTGGCCCTCCTGTTTGCGGGGCTGACCTGTACGGCCCAGGCCCAGAGCCAGAGCAACGAAGACACCTACGACCAGGAAACCATGCTGCAGGCCGCCGAAGGCTTTTTCGGCAGCACCACCGAAGGGCTGGCCAAGCTCATCGAAAAGGCCTTCAAGGAGCAGGGACGCCCCAACGGCTACATCAAGGGTGAAGAGGCCTCCGGCGCCATCGGCGTGGGCCTGCGCTACGGCAGCGGCGAAATGACCCTGAAGAAGGGCGGCAGCCGCAAGGTGTACTGGACCGGGCCGTCGCTGGGCTTCGACCTGGGCGGCAACGCCTCCAAGGTGTTCGTGCTGGTGTACCACCTGCCTTCCGCCGACCGGATCTTCCAGCGCTTTCCCGGAGTGGACGGCAGCTTCTACTACGTGGGCGGCGCCGGCATCAACTACCAGCAGCGCGGCGCCATCATCCTGGCCCCCATCCGGCTGGGCGTGGGCCTGCGCGCGGGCGCCAGCGTGGGCTACATGCACTATACCCCCGACAAGACCTGGAACCCCTTTTGAGTTAAAATCGGGGTTTCCGTCTTTTGCATCCCCAACCGTTTGAACAAGAAAGTCCACATCCGCACCTTCGGCTGCCAGATGAACGTGTACGACTCGGACAAGATGGCCGAGTTGCTGCGCGCAAGCCACGGGCTTGAGCCCACCCCCCACGCCGAAGACGCCGACGTCATCGTCCTCAACACCTGCTCGGTGCGCGAGAAAGCCCAGGAGAAAGTGTTTTCCGACCTGGGCCGGCTGGCCGAACTCAAGGCTGCCCGTCCCGACCTGGTGATCGCCGTGGGCGGCTGCGTGGCCAGCCAGGAAGGCGACGCCATCGTGGCGCGCGCCCCCTGCGTGGACCTGGTGTTCGGCCCGCAAACGCTGCACCGCCTGCCCGAACTGCTGGATGCGCGGCGTTCCAGCGGCCGTGCGCAGGTGGACGTGTCCTTTCCCGAAATCGAAAAGTTCGATGCCTTGCCGCCGGCCCGGGTGGAAGGCCCCACCGCCTTCGTGTCCATCATGGAAGGCTGCAGCAAGTACTGCACCTTCTGCGTGGTGCCCTACACCCGCGGCGAGGAGTTTTCGCGGCCCGCGCCCGCCGTGCTGGCCGAAGTGGCCGACCTCGCGGCGCGCGGCGTGAAGGAAGTGACGCTGCTGGGGCAGAACGTGAACGCCTACCTGGACCTGGACGGCCCGCAAGGCGACCTGGATTTTGCCGACCTGCTGCAGGCCGTGAGCGAGCTGCCGGGCATCGAGCGCGTGCGCTACACCACCAGCCACCCGCTGGAGTTTTCCCAGCGCCTGATCGACGCCCATGCGCGCCTGCCCAAGCTGGCAGGCCAGGTGCACCTGCCGGTGCAGTCCGGCTCCGACCGCGTGCTGGCCACCATGAAGCGCGGCTACACGGCGCTGGAATACAAATCCATCGTGCGCCGCCTGCGCGAAGCGCGGCCCGACATTTCCATTTCCAGCGATTTCATCGTGGGCTTTCCGGGGGAGACTGACGCCGATTTCCAGGCCACCCTCGACCTCATCGACGCCGTGCGCTTTGACGGCAGTTTCGGCTTCATCTACAGCGCGCGTCCCGGCACGCCGGCCGCCGCCCTGGAAGACGACGTGCCCGACCACACCAAGCGCCAGCGCCTGCAGAGCCTGCTGGCCAAAACCGACCTTGAAGCCGCGCGCGTGAGCGCCGCCATGGTGGGCACGCGCCAGCGCGTGCTGGTGGACGGCCACGCCAAGCGCGACAGTTCGGAACTGCGCGGGCGCACCGACAACAACCGCGTGGTCAACTTCAAGGGCGGCGCACGCCTGATCGGCCAGTTCGTGGACCTCACCATCACGGACGTGGCCCATTACACCCTGCGCGGGGCCCTGTGAGCACGCTCGAACTGGCCCTGGAGCCGGTGGACAACCAGCGCCTGGCCAACCTGTGCGGCGTGCTTGACGAAAATCTGAAACAGATCGAGCGTACCCTGGGGGTGGCAATCCGCCGCCGGGGAGAACATTTCAGCGTGGAAGGCACCCAGGACAAGACCGCTTTGGCCGCTGAAGTGCTGCAGTCCTTTTACCGCAGCGCACGCCAGACCCTCTCCAGCGAAGACATCCACCTGGGCCTGGTGCATGCGCTGGACAGCGCCGGCGGGCAGGCGGGCAGCGAAGCCGAAAGCCCGCGCCTGCGCACGCGCCGCCTGGACCTGCAGGGCCGTTCCGCACGCCAGGTGCAGTACCTGCACCAGATCCGCAACCACGTCATCTGCTTTGGCGTGGGCCCGGCCGGCACCGGCAAAACCTACCTGGCCGTGGCCGCTGCCGTGGATTCCCTGGAGCGCGGCGAAGTGAAGCGCATCGTGCTGGTGCGCCCCGCCGTGGAGGCCGGCGAACGGCTGGGTTTCCTGCCCGGCGACCTGAGCCAGAAAGTGGATCCCTACCTGCGCCCCCTGTATGACGCCCTGTACGACCTCATGGGCTACGAACGCGTGGGGCGCCTGTTCGAGCGCGGCGTGATCGAAGTGGCGCCGCTGGCCTACATGCGCGGGCGCACCCTCAACCACAGCTTCATCATCCTGGACGAAGCGCAGAACACCACGCCCGAGCAGATGAAAATGTTCCTCACCCGCATCGGCTTCGGCACCAAGGCCGTGATCACGGGCGACGTCACCCAGATCGACCTGCACCGCACCCAGAAAAGCGGGCTCATCGACGCGCGCAACGTGCTGCAGCGTGTGGAAGGCATCGCCTTCACCATCTTCCAGGCGGAAGACGTGGTGCGCCATCCCCTCGTGCAGCAGGTGGTGAACGCCTACGAGCGCCACGCCCGCCCCCACGAATGACCATGGACCCCGAGCCGCAGCCCACCCTCGCCCTCTCGGTGCAGCGCGCCAGCCGCACCACCGGCCAGCCCAGCACGCGCCAGTTGCGGCGCTGGAGCGCGGCCGCGCTGCAGGGGCCGGCGGAAGTGACCATCCGCCTGGTGGACCGGCGGGAAGGACAGCGCCTCAACCGCGAATTCCGCCACAAGGACTACCCCACCAACGTGCTCACGTTCGCCTACGGGCGCAGCGACGCCACCTGGCAGGGCGACCTCGTGCTGTGCGCGCCGGTGGTGAAGGCCGAAGCGCGCGCCCAGAAGAAGCCACTCGCGCACCATTACGCCCACCTCGTGGTGCACGGCCTGCTGCACCTGCAGGGTTACGACCACCAACGGGCGCGTGACGCCTCCGCCATGGAAGCCCTGGAAATCGAGATCCTGGAGCGCCTGTCCATTCCCAATCCGTATCTCAGCACCCACTGACCATGTCCGACGAGACCGCAAAACCAACCCTGCTGGAACGCCTGACCCACTGGCTGCACCACGAACCGGAAAACCGCGACGAGCTGGTGGCCATCCTGCACCAGGCGCTCGACCGCAACCTGCTGGATGCCGACGCCCTGTCCATGATGGAAGGGGTGCTGGGGGTGGCCGACATGCAGGTGCGCGACGTCATGATCCCGCGCGCCCAGATGGACGTGATCGAGGTGGACCAGTCGCCGGAACAGTTCATTCCCTTCGTCATCGAAACTGCCCACTCGCGCTTTCCGGTGGTGGACGAGGGCAAGGACAACGTGCTGGGCATCCTGCTGGCGAAGGACCTGCTGCGCTATTACGCTGGCCAGGAATTCAACGTGCGCGACATGCTGCGCCCGACGGTGTTCGTACCCGAATCCAAGCGCCTTAACGTGCTGCTGCGCGAATTCCGCGCCAACCGCAACCACATCGCCATCGTGGTGGACGAATACGGCGGCGTGGCAGGACTGGTCACCATCGAGGACGTGCTGGAACAGATCGTGGGCGACATCGAGGACGAATACGACTTCGACGAAACCGAAGACAACATCGTGCCGGAACAGCCGGGGCGCTTCCGCGTCAAGGCCGTGACGGAACTGGCGGACTTCAACGAGGCGCTCGGCAGCACGCTTTCCAGCGAGGACTTCGACACCGTGGGCGGCCTGGTGGTGAGCCGTTTCGGACGCCTGCCCAAGCGCGGCGAGCGCATCAGCTTTGACGGCCTGACCTTCCAGGTGCTGCGCGCCGACAGCCGGCGCCTGCATTCAGTGCTGGTGGAAAAGGCCGCGCCTGCGGAAAGCGAAGCCCCATGAAGCACAACGTGGGCGTGATTCCCGCCCTCATCGCCACCTTTGCCGGCGCGCTCGCCGTGGCCGGGTTTGCCCCCTACGGCTTCTGGCCCGCGCCCGTGCTCTCGCTGGCCGTGCTCATGCTGCTGTGGCGGCGCGCGCGCGGCCGGTGGGCCGCTGCCGAACTGGGCTTCCTGTGGGGCATGGGCTGCTTTGTGAGCGGCATCAGCTGGATCGAAATCAGCCTGCACGATTTCGGCGGCATGCCGCGCAGCCTGGCCGTCCTGTGCATCCTGGGCTTTTCTGCGCTGCTGGCGTGCTTTCCCGCGCTGGTGGGCTACCTCTCCACGAATTTTGCCAACCGCCCCAAGACGCGCTGGCTGCTGGCCGTGCCCACCCTGTGGACGCTCTCGGAATGGACCCGCAGCTGGTTCCTGACGGGCTTTCCCTGGCTTTCGCTGGGTTATGCCCAGACGCCGGAAGGGCCTCTCGCCGGCTACGCCCCGGTGCTGGGGGTGTTTGGCGTGACGCTGGCCTCGGTGCTGCTGTCGGGCCTGCTCACCGCCCTGGTGACGGCGCGCCGCGACAGCCACAGCCGCATTCCCCTGCTGCTGGCCATGGTGGTGCTGGTGGGCGCCGGCGTGCAGCTGCGCCACGTGCACTGGACGCGCCCTTCCGGCCCGCCCATCAGCGTCAACCTGCTGCAGGGAAACATCGCCCAGGACCAGAAGTTCCTGGCCGAGTTTTCCGACCTCACGGTGCAGCGCTACCTCAACCTGCTGGACAACAGCAGCGGCCACCTGATCGTGATGCCGGAGAGCGCCTTTCCCGTCATGCGCCAGCAGCTGCCGGAAGCCACGGCGGAAACCCTGGAACGGTTTGGCGTGGACCATGACGCCGACATCCTGGTGGGCATGTTCTCCGAACCCGAGCGCGGCCAGTTCTACAACAGCGTGTTCAGCTTCGGCTACTCGCCCACCCAGACCTACCAGAAAGTGCACCTGGTGCCCTTCGGCGAATTCATTCCCCTGGAAGGGCTGCTCAAGCCCCTCATGCGCTCGGTGCTGAGCATTCCCATCGACAGCCAGCAGCGCGGCAGCGTGGACCAGCCGCCGATGCGGGTGGCCGGCCAGCAGGTGGCGGTGGACATCTGCTACGAGGACGCTTTCGGCGAGGAAGTGATCCGTGCCCTGCCGCGTGCCACGCTGCTGGCCAACGTCACCAACGACGCCTGGTTCGGCGATTCCATCGGCCCTGAACAGCACCTGCAGATGGCCCAGACGCGGGCCCTGGAAACCGGGCGCTCCATGCTGCGCGCCACCAACACCGGGGTCACCGCCATCATCGACGCCTACGGACACATTCTCGGGCGCGCCCCGCGCGGGCAGATCTTCAACCTGTCCGGCCAGGTGCAGGGTTATGAAGGCAGCACCCCTTTTGTGGTGCTGGGCAATTACGGTATCCTTGCCCTTTGCCTGCTGGCGCTCACGCTTTCGATTCCATTGTCCCGCTATCCATGACCTGCGTTCCCCCCCGTCGCCTTTGCCATGCCCTGGGATTCCTGATTGCCACCGGCCTGCTGGCCTTCGCCCTCTACCTGCAGCATGCGCAGGGCGAAGACCCCTGCCCCCTGTGCATTTTCCAGCGCGTGGTGATGATCGCACTGGGCGTGCTGTTCCTGCTGGCCGCCCTGCTGGGCCTGGGGCGCATCGGCACGCGCGTGTTTGCGTGGCTGATCGGCCTCACCGGCGCCACCGGCGCCCTCATCGCGGCGCGCCACGTGTGGATCCAGCACATGCCGCCGGACCAGGTGCCGGCCTGCGGCCCCGGACTCAACTACATCCTGCAGGCCCA
>JAGWIW010000066.1 GCA_028866015.1 Betaproteobacteria bacterium | reverse complement strand
GCTTTGTAAGTGATACCCGGACAGCCGCCTCATTGGTGGGGGCTGCGGCATTAAGAGTTTTCCAGTAGTTGGCCACCACGCTGACGCTGTCAATGCCCGTGATTGTAATGTTGAGGGGCACCGCTGAAGTGGCATTGCTGACTGCTGGTCCCGTGGCTGAAAAGTTTGGCGTGGAACTGCCTGGACTGTAGAGGTAGGCTGCTCCATGCAGTGCCGCAGCATCGGCTGCATTCTGGGCCTGGTTTCTGACAATCATGACGTGACCCACATCGACTGCCAACGCAACGACGCTCAGTAACGCCACGAGTGAAGCAGCCACGATCAGGGCCACAGCCCCGCGTTGATTTTCAAGCGAATCATTCATAGTACATCACCGATGAGGAAGTCAGTTTTTCCGATCCCTGGATGGCGCTAAGCACCCCAAGCCCCAAACCCTGGTACGTGTAAGTCACAGTAACGTTGATGGTGCCGCCCGTGCCGCAGGAAACCGTGACGCTGGGGTTGCTGGCCACGGCCTGGCCAAAGGAAATGAGCGCATTGGTGCCGTAGTTGCTTGCCACCAAGCAGGCCGTGCCTGAACCGGTTCCCGAACAGGAAGCCGGGCTGCCTCCCTGGATGGTTGAAATTCCGGGGTCGGAACAGGAGATCGGGTGGCTCAACCCCACCGACTGCACGGCGCCCCAGCGGGCGCCTTCCCGTGCGGCGTTGGTGATGATGGCCTGGTCATACATCATGATCCCGAACTCGATGGTTCCGAACAGGATGAGCAACAGCAACGGGAGTACCAGCGCAAATTCAACCGCCACGCTGCCTGTCTCTTTTTTAAATTTACGCTTGACTTTCATATGGGAAATTGTAACATCCGTCTCTATTGCGTCAAAAGAAATTCTATTCCAGCTAATTTAAAAAAACCGTGTTGTTGTATGATTTATATGCTATAAGTACCGCGAGGGTACTCTCGTAGAACGGATGTAAGATTAAATCGTAACAGGGCGTACTCAAATTTCTGACAACGAGGAGATGCACATGTTGACTGCCATTCAAAAAATCAAGCAATTTTTCAAATCCGAAGAAGGCGTGTCCGCCATCGAGTACGCATTGATTGCCGCACTCATCGCTGCAGCCATCATTGGCGGGGTTTCGCTGTTGGGTAAAAACGTCAGCACCGAGTTTTCCAGCATCGCCGGCGTGGTTTGACAAGCCGCTGCTCTTGGGTTGCATCGGCAGCGCGGGATGGCCTCAGGGAATACTTCTGGTGTTGGTGGCAGTTGCTGCCTACCATGACCTGAAGGCCCGCAGGGTACCCAATACCCTTGTCCTGCTCGGCAGTGTATTGGCAGTCGTGTTGTCCCTGTCGATGCAAACCCCCTCTTTCAGGCAGATGCTGGAAGGGGCGGCAGTGGGCCTGATGCTTTTGTTGCCTTTCTATCTTGTGGGAAAGATGGGGGCAGGTGATGTGAAGCTGATGGCGATTGTGGGTGCTTTCCTGGGCGTCAAAGGGGCGCTCGTCAGCGCATTGCTCGCAATGCTCGCTGGCGGAATCCTTGCGCTCTGGTTCCTTGCTTTCAGGCTCGGCAACAGACTTCCTTATGCCGTGGCCATATTCGCAGGCGTGACCGGCTATGCGGTGATGCGCTGTAATGTCCCGGGCTTTCTGTATCTATCTCTCCAGGGTGTTTGAACATGGCTAAGCATCGCGCGCTTCTCCTTCTGATCGTGTCAGTCCTCATCAGTGGCATTGCCATCTGGGGCGCCATGCAGTGGATGAACCGCCAGGTGGAAAAGCGCAGTGTCCGGTCTACATTCAAGGTGGTTGTGGCAACAGCCAACGTCTCAGCAGGGTCGCGACTGACCCCGGAATTGTTGAAAAGCGTTGATTGGCCTGCGGAAAACCGTCTGGCTGGCAGCTTTTCGGACATTCAGCCGCTGCTCAACCGGGTGGCTGTGGTGAACCTGGGCACAGGCGAGCCCATCCTGGAGCAAAAACTCGCGCCGGTCGGCAGCCGGGCAGGGCTCTCAGCCCTGATCAACCAGGGGATGCGCGCTGTGGCTGTTCGCGTCAACGATGTGGCCGGGGTTGCCGGCTTCGCTTTGCCCGGCAGCTACGTGGATGTGATGGTCAACATCCAGGATGACCACGGAAAAATGGTTTCCAAGATTGTCCTTCAGCATATCCTGGTGATGGCGGCAGCCCAGGATGCGGCAGTGAAGGACGACATAAAGGCCAAGGTCGTGAATACGGTCACCCTGGAAGTGACTCCCCAGCAGGCGGAAGCCCTGGATCTGGCCCGCAGCGTAGGAAACCTTAGTCTGATCCTGAGAAATCAGGTGGATGAAAAGCACGTGGCCACAACCGGGGTTCGCAAGGCCGAATTGTTGGAGGCAGAATCCCTCATTACGCCCAGCGCCCCGCATGTCAGCGCCCCAGTGATTCATCGCCCGCAAAACAGCGTCGAAATCATTCGCGGCGCGTCCCACGCCACCACCACCATTCGCTGAGCCTCAACATGAAAAAATTATCCGCATTCCTGGCCCTGGTCCTGGTCGCTGCCCTTCCGGCCCAAAGCTCGACGGAATCCGTTGCCCCGGACAAGACCATGACCCTGCAGATGACTCAGGGTAAATCCACGCAGGTGGCCTCCGAGGCGCCCTTATCCAGAGTGTCCGTGGGTAATCCTGAAATCGTGGACGTAAGCCTGGTCAAAAGCAGGGAAGTTTTCCTGGTGGGCAAAAAGACCGGCAGCACCAATGTGTACCTGTGGACGCGCGACAACCGCCTGACCCTCGTGGACGTGGTGGTCTCGATCGATGTGGTCGGTTTGCGGGAAAAGCTCAAGGAACTCATGCCCAGCGAGAAGGGAATCAAAGTGGGTGCGGCCGGGGACTCCTTTGTGCTCAGCGGCCAGGTGGCCGATGCCGTTGCCGCCCGTCAGGCCGTATTGCTGGCCGAACAATTCGGCGGGAAAAAAGTCATCAATCTGCTCACGACCCGTGACGTGGCACAGGTTCTTCTTGAAGTGAAAGTTGCTGAAGTGCAGAAATCCATTGACGACAAAATGGGAGCGGGCCCCAAGGTGGGGGGGGCAGGCCGCCTTGGCAACAATCCGGGGCTTTTCCCCAATGGCACCGGCACCAATCTGCAGTTTCTGTCCGGTTCATCCGGAGTGCTCAGCGTCACCGGAGGCGTCACCAACTTCTCCCTGGATGCGGAAATCAATGACGGGCGCGCCAAGATCCTGGCAGAGCCCAATATCGTCGCCATCAGCGGGCAGGAAGCCTCGTTTCTGGCTGGTGGGAAAATATACATTCCGGTTCCCCAAAGCACCGGTTTTGGCGCAGCCACCATTACCCTTCAGGAAGAAGAGTACGGGGTTGGACTCAAGTTCCTGCCCACGGTGCTGGCAGGAGGAAAGATCAATCTGCGCGTCACGCCCGAAGTTTCAGAGCTGTCCTCCACGGGGACCACTTTTGGCAGCGGTTCTACGCTCACAGTCGTTCCGACCATCACGACCCGCAGGGCTTCGACAACGGTGCAGCTCAATGACGGACAGAGTTTTGCCATCGGCGGTCTGATCAAGAACAACGTGACGGAAGCAGTCAAGGCGTTCCCGGTGTTGGGGGAACTGCCCATACTGGGTGCCCTGTTCCGCAGCAGCGAGTTTCAGAACAATCGGACCGAACTGGTTTTTGTCATCACTCCACGACTGGTTCAGCCCTCGAGCCGGCCCCTGCCTCTGCCCACCGACAATTTCGTGACCCCCACCCGCCCTGAATTCCAGCTGGGTGGTAAGATGGAAGGAGAGCCGCGCCAATGAAAATGATGACCCGATACTTTACCCTGATGGCCGCACTGATGATGCTGGGTGGGTGTGTCCCGCGCAGCTACCAGGAAGAGCCACAGTTTGGCCAGACCGTTCGCGAAAACCGGGCGATCCAGACGGTAAACCCCAAAGGAATTCCCCCCAGTGGCCCGGTGGCACTTGATGGCACCACCGCCAAGGCGGCCATGGACCGATACATCAGCACATTCATAACACCGCCGCCGCCCGTCAACGTGTTTTCCATCGGTGTGGGAGCTTCGGGTTCTGCGCCCATGACGGTGCCTTCCGTGATGGGTACCAGCCCCTACTGATGCGTTTCCAGGCCGATCGATGAAAGTCACTGTTTTTTCCAGCGCTGCTCCCAAGGAACTGAATGAGGTACTTGAAGAGTATTGCCGCAATGACCGGGTGAATGTGCTGGACCGCTCATGCGAGCGGCTGGACATGGAATCCGATGCCGTAGCCGATGCAGAGCTGCTGATCATCGATTGCCCCAATATCGAACGCCTGGATTGGGCCGCTGTTGAATCCTTCAACCTCAAGCACCCCCATTCCACCACAGCCCTGATCTGTGACGCAGATTTTGAGCGTGTGCTGGTACAGGCCATGCGAGTTGGTGTGCGCGATGTGCTCAAGCATGGTGAAATATCGGAACTGCTGGCCTCCGTGATCGAACGGGCCCGGATACGCCTTGCGGCATCACAAGGTACTCGGGTTGCCGGAAAAATCCTGACCTTCATCCCCTGCAAAGGGGGCAGTGGCACTTCGTTCATTTCCAGCAATCTCGCATACGTCCTGGCTGAAGTTCATAACCGCCGGGTACTTCTGGTCGACCTCGACCTGCAGTTTGCCGATGCTTCCTTTTACATCACCGATGATGACAGCGGCCGTACGCTGGGTGACATCATCCGTCGTAACGATCTGGACGGGGCCTTGCTGGATTCTGCCTGTATCAAAGTAGGCAAGCATTTCTGGCTGCTCCGTGCGCCACAAACCCCTGAGCAATCGGTAGGCATTACGCCGGATCAGGTCGACAATATCCTGTCAGTGGCTTCCATGAACTTTGATTACGTCTTTGTTGATCTCGAACGCACCCTGGATCCGCTTTCTCTGCGTGCCATGGACCGTTCAGATTACATTTTCCCCATCATGCAGGCCGTATTGCCTTATGTGCGGGGAACGCAGCGGTTGCAGCGCACTTTTCGAGCCTTGCACTACCCTGAATCAAAAATCCGCCTGGTGGCCAACCGCCAAGGAAAGACGGATGATCTTCCGGCTGCCAAAATCGAGGCTGCGCTTCAGACCAAGTTTTTCGTTCAGCTGCCCAATGATTTTCCGAACGCCAGCGCTTCCATCAATGCCGGGAAACCCTTGTATGAAATCGCACCAGACGGGGTTTTGACCAAGGCGCTGATCGAATGGACCAACCGCATCGTGGGTGCGCCGACATCGACGACAGCTGCCGGCTCCCGCTCCCTGGGTCAGCGCCTCAAGACTCTTTTTGGTTGACGGCCCTTTGATCGTGGCGGAGAAATTCCATGTCCCTGCGTGAACTGCTCAATACCAGCGGGTCGCTGCCCAGCGCACCGGAAAAACCTGCGGTTGAGTCGCAGCGCGTGGATGCAGATACGATCCGCCTCAAGTCCGAAATACACCTGGAGCTGCTCAAGAAATTTGACCTGAGCGTCATGGAGCGCATTTCCGATGGCGAACTGCGTCAGCGGCTGGCGCAGTTCGTAGAGGAAACGATCCAGGAAAAAAAACTGGGGTTGAGTGAAGCCCAAGGCAAATCGCTTGTCACGGCAATCCAGAATGAAGTCCTGGGTCTGGGTCCGCTCGAGCCGCTGCTGGCTGACAATACGGTATCGGATATCCTGGTCAATGGACCTCATACAGTTTATGTGGAGCGTCGCGGCAAGCTTGAACTGACCGATGTGCGCTTCACCGATGACGAGCATTTGCTGCGCATCATCGAAAAGATCGTGTCGCGCGTGGGCCGTCGCGTGGACGAATCCAGCCCGATGGTGGATGCCCGCCTGCCTGACGGTTCCCGGGTCAATGCCATCATTGCTCCCTTGGCCCTGGATGGACCGTCCATGTCCATCCGGAAGTTTTCAGCCGTCCCCCTGGGGGTGGATAACCTTGTGGAATACGGGTCCATGACTCGTGACATGGCTCTGATGCTGGCCGCCATGGTCAAGTCCAAGATCAACATGATCATTTCTGGCGGGACTGGCAGTGGCAAAACCACCATGCTCAACATCCTGTCAAGCTTCATTCCCAATGATGAGCGCATCGTGACCATCGAGGATGCGGCCGAATTGCGCTTGCAGCAACCCCATGTGGTTCGACTTGAAACCCGCCCCCCAAACATCGAAGGGGAAGGGGAAATAAACCAGCGTGCCTTGATCAAGAACAGCCTGCGCATGCGTCCCGACCGAGTCATTGTGGGTGAAGTTCGTGGCGCCGAAGTGCTGGACATGCTGCAGGCCATGAACACCGGCCATGAAGGATCCATGGCCACCATTCATGCCAATACTGCCCGCGATGCGTTGACCCGTCTGGAAAACATGGTGGGAATTTCCGGCCTCAACATTCCAGTGCGCCCGATGCGGCAGCAGATCGTTTCGGCCATTTCCGCCATCGTTCAGGTTTCGCGTTTGAGTGACGGCAAGCGCAAGGTCATGAGCATTCTTGAAATTACAGGGATGGAAGGGGACATGGTCACCACACAGGAAATTTTCAAATTCCACCAGACAGGCGTCGCTTCGGATGGAACAGTGCAAGGACGGTTCATGGCAACGGGCATACGACCCAAATTTGCCGAGAAGCTGACTGCCAGGGGAATGCCGCTGCCCGATTATCTGTTTGATCCAGAGCGCAGTTAAAGAAATGGATTACTGGGGCTACCTGATACTGGTGCTGGGATTCCTGGGGCTGTTTGGCCTGATCGAATCGGTCATCCTGTTTCTCGGTGGGCGAGACAGGGCCGAGACCAAACGGTTCAAAAAACGGCTGGAAGGACTGTCCAGCGACCGCCCTGTCCGTGAACCGGATCGCCTCAAGCGTGGGGCGTACAGCAAGAACCCGGAACTGGATGCCATTCTGAAGCGCTATCCGCAACTGGATGCGCTCGACAGCCTGTTGCGCCAATCCGGAACCCACTACTCTGTGGCCCAGATCCTGGCGGCCATGATCGCCTGCGCTCTTCTTGGCGTGTTGCTGGAAGTGGCATCTGCAACCAGCCTTGTTTTTGCACCCCTGTTTTTTGTTGTTGGTGGGTTCTTGCCCATCATGGTGCTTCGCATGATCAGAAACTCGCGCATGAACAAAATCGAGATCCAGCTTCCTGATGCGCTGGATTTGCTGGGTCAGTCCATGCGTGCGGGCCATGCCTTTTCCAGTGCGTTGCGTACGGTAGGGTCTGAAGGGCCAGAACCCATTGCCACTGAATTTCGCATGACTTCAGATGAAATC
>JAGWIW010000141.1 GCA_028866015.1 Betaproteobacteria bacterium | reverse complement strand
CAGTGGGAGTCGGGCGCGGAGCTCGACTTGCAGGACGTGCAGGCCCGCTTGCGCACGGATCTGCAGCCGCTCCAGTTTCAGCAGGTGCGCGGGGGCATGTCTTTCAAGTCATCCCGGGGCATGGTGGAGTTTTCCGCCCGGCAGCTGACTCTCAACGGCGGCAATGCGTTCAGGACGGCGGTTCCCCTGGATCTCCGCCTGGCTTATGGCGAGGCCGGCGGCTCGCTTCAAATCAACCAGCTGGAGCTGGGGCAGGTTTCCGCCCTGGCGGCCGCGCTCCCGCTTTCGGACGAGCTGCGCGCGCGCTGGAATGCCGCCGCATTCAAGGGCAGGATCAACCATCTGGATGCCAACTGGAAAGGGCCGCAGGATCATCCGGCCGATTTTGCCGTGCATTCCGATTTTGAAGGTTTTCAAGCCAATTCCATGGGCCTGCTGCCCGCCATCAGGGCGTTCAACGGCCACCTGGACGCCACGGCGGACGGCGGAGCGCTCAAGGGTAGCGGAGCGGATGCCTTCCTGAATTTTCCCAAGGTCTTTGCGGTACCGATTCCAGTGAAGTCGTACAAGATCGATGCTTCCTGGACGATTCACCCGGAGGCCACCCAGGTCCGCGTCAATCGCTTCGAAGTGGAAAATGCCGATCTTGCCGGGTTTGTGAGCGGCAAGCTGACCGTGCAGGCCGGCGCGCCCGGGGAGGCCGATTTGAACGGCGAGTTGCAGCGCGTCACGCCCGCCACCGTCTGGCGTTACCTGCCCCTCGATGTTTCGGCCGATGCGCGCAACTGGCTGCAGGCGTCCCTGGTGGGCGGCAAGGCCCAGCGCATGACTTTTGAAGTGAAAGGCAACCTCCAGCGATTCCCCTTTGTGGGGGATGAAGGAGGGAAATTCCGGCTGTCCGCGCAAGTCAGCGATGGCGTGCTGCGCTATGACCCTGCGTGGCCTGCGATCACAGCCCTGCAGGCCAATGTCCAGATCCGCGGCGGGGAACTGCTTGTGGAAGCCACGTCAGGCCAGATTCTGGGCTCCCGCATCAAGACCGTCCATGCGCATATTCCGGATCTCACGGTGGACAACCAGCAATTGTCGATTGCCGGCGAGGTGGATGGCAGTGTGCGCGACGGGCTCGACTTCATCGCCCGCAGCCCCGTGAGGGGATACCTGCGCCACTTCACGGACGACATCCAGGGGACGGGGAACGGGCACCTGGTTCTGGGGCTCGAGATTCCCCTCAATCGTCCCGCGGATACGAAGGTCAAGGGAGACTACCAATTTCTGGATGCGGGCATCGATGACGGCGACGCGGGCATTCCGCCGCTAACCCATGTCCAGGGGCATTTGCTGTTCACCGAATCGGCCTTGTCCTCGCAGGGGCTTGCCGGAACCGCACTGGGCGGCCCAGCGGCATTCCAGTTGTCCACCTTGCCTTCCGGGGCCATCCGGC
>JAGWIW010000140.1 GCA_028866015.1 Betaproteobacteria bacterium | reverse complement strand
AGCTCCGCCACTTCCTCTTCGGACTCGGCGCGCTGGTTGATCTGCGGTTCCTGCTCGCGCGCCTTGGCCAGCGTCATGCCGATTTCGAAAGGCACCAGCTTGGCCAGCTGGTCCACGAAGTTGTAGGGCAGGTCCAGCACGCGGCCCACATCGCGGATCACCGCCTTGGCCGCCATGGTGCCGAAAGTGACGATCTGCGAGACGGAGTCGGCGCCGTAATTTTCGCGCACGTATTCGATCACGCGGTCGCGCCCGTCCTGGCAAAAGTCCACGTCGAAGTCTGGCATGGACACCCGTTCGGGGTTGAGGAAGCGTTCAAACAGCAGGTCGTAGCGCAAGGGATCGAGGTCGGTGATACCCAGGCAATAGGCCACCAGCGAACCCGCGCCCGAGCCCCGCCCCGGACCCACCGGCACGTCATGCTGCTTGGCCCAATTGATGAAGTCCGCCACGATCAGGAAGTAGCCGGAAAACCCCATCTGGATGATGGTCTGGCATTCGAAATCGAGGCGCGCCTGGTAGGTGCCCTGTTCGTGGCGGCGCAGCTCGGGATCGGGATACAGGCGCTCCAGGCGGGAAGCCAGGCCTTCGCGGGCCAGGCTCACCATGTAGTCGTCCAACGTCACGCCCGGCGGCGTGGGGAAGTCCGGCAGGCGCGGCTTGCCCAGGGTCAGTTCGAGGTTGCAGCGCTTGGCGATTTCCACCGCGTTCTGCAACGCTTCGGGCACGTCGGCAAAGAGGGTGGCCATTTCCTCGCCCGTCTTGAAATACTGTTCCCGGGTGAAGGTTTTGGGACGGCGCGGATCCGCCAGCAGGTAACCGCCGGCGATGCACACGCGCGCTTCATGCGCCTTGAAGTCGTCCGGGCGCAGGAACTGGATGGGATGGGTGGCCACCACCGGAATGTCCAGCTCGGCCGCGAGGTGCAGCGTGGCCTGCACCTGGGCTTCCTGGCCGGGCGCGCCGGTGCGCTGCAGTTCCAGGTAATAGGCGTCGGGAAAAGCTGCGTTCCAGTGGCGCGCGCGCGTCTGGGCGAGCGCCAGGTTGCCGGCGGCGAGCGCCAGCCCCACGTCGCCCTGGGCGGCACCCGACAGCACGATGAGGTGGGCGCCTTCGGCTTCCAGCCAGTCGCGCCGGATAGTCGCCACGCCCCGCTCCTGCCCCGTGCGCCAGGCGCGCGACAGCAGGCGGCACAGGGCCAGGTAGCCTTCGTGGTTGCGTGCCAGCAGCAGCACGCGAAAGGCCGGACAGGCTTCTTCCGCCGCAATCCACACGTCGCAGCCCGCGACGGGCTTGATGCCGTTGGAGCGTGCCATCGTGTAGAAACGGATGAGTCCGAACAGGTTGTTGAGGTCGGTCAGGGCCAGCGCCCCCATGCCGTCCTCAACCGCCTGCGCCACGGCATCGTCGATGCGGACGATGCCGTCCGTGATCGAGAATTCGGAGTGCAGTCGCAGGTGAACG
>JAGWIW010000139.1 GCA_028866015.1 Betaproteobacteria bacterium | reverse complement strand
GGGCTGGCTTTTTCATGGCTTGCGGTAAATGGAAGGCGCCACCATTTTCAGGACGTCGGTCACGCCGTTGAGGCTTTCCGAGTGGCTGACCAGGAAGTGGCCGCCCGGCTTGAGCGCCGGCAGCAGCCGTTCCACCACTTGGCGCTTGGTGGCCATGTCGAAGTAGATCATGACATTGCGCAGGAAAATCACGTCGAATTCCCCCAGCCTGGGCAACGCGCCGTTGAGGTTGACCTGCAGGAACTGCACCCGCTCGCGCAGCTTGCGCTGCACCAGGAAAGTGCCTTCCTGGACGCCCACACCTTTCAGACAATAGGCGGCCCGGTAGGCGGGCGGGATTTTTTCTGCGCGCTCCAGCGCGTAGTGCCCGCTGCGGGCGCGTTCCAGCACCCGGGTACTGAGGTCGGACGCCACGATTTCCCACGAGCTCTCGCCCAGGGTGTCGGCCAGCGTCATGGCGATGCTGTAGGGCTCCTCGCCGGAGGAGCAGGCCGCGCTCCACACGCGAAACGGGGCGCCGCGGCGGTGCCCCGGCAGCACCTGCTGCTGCAGGAAATCGAAATGCTTGGATTCCCGGAAAAAATAGGTTTCGTTGGTGGTGAGCAGGTCCACCGCGATGCGCAGTTCGTCACGCCCTCCTTCGCTGGTGAGGTGCCGGAAGTAGTCGCCGAAGGAGCGGTGGTTGCCATGCTGCAGGCGCTTGCCCAGGCGCCCCACCAGCAGCGGCTTTTTGGCCGGCGACAGGTGGATGCCGGCGATGCGGTGCAGCAGCTGCTGGTACTGGGCAAATTCCTGGTCGCTCAAGGGAGGGGCAAACGTCACCATGTTCCCCTTCAGCCGGCGGCGCCAGCCGTCAGCATGCCTTCCAGTGCGGCCAGTTCCTGCACCGACAGCACCTTGTCCACATCGAGGATGATGACGAAGCGGCCATTCACCTTGCCCATGCCGGCGATGAAGTCGGTGCGGATCTTGGCGCCGAAGGCCGGGGCCGGTTCGATCTGGTCGGGGGCGATGTCCAGCACTTCGTTGACCGCGTCGACAATTACGCCAATGTCCTGCTGTTCACCTTCCGACACCGCTTCAATGATGACGATGCAGGTGCGCCGCGTGACTTCGGTGGACTGGCCACCAAAACGCGCGGACAGGTCCACCACCGGCACCACGCTGCCGCGCAGGTTGATCACCCCGCGAATGAAGCCCGGCATCATGGGCACCGTGGTGAGCTGCCCGTATTCGATGATTTCCTTGATGGCCAGGATGCCGATGGCGAACAATTCGCCGCCCAGCATGAACGTCAGGTACTGCTGCTGGTCCTGGGACACGGCCAATGCCGCGCCGGGGTCCGCCTTGACGAGTGCTCCCATGATTCTCTCCTCAGAAACGGACGAATTCGAGTTCTTCAGCCACGGGACCCCGTGTCCTGGCGCGTCCCGCACCGGCTTCTGCCGCGGGTGCGGCGGCACGGGCCGGCTGCCT
>JAGWIW010000065.1 GCA_028866015.1 Betaproteobacteria bacterium | reverse complement strand
AAGGCATGTCGCTCACGCAAATCGGCCTGCTCACGGCCGCCTATCCGGCCGTTTGGGGAATTTCCCAGATATTCACGGGAGCCGCTTCAGACCGGATCGGACGCAAGGGCCTGATCGTGGGCGGTATGTGGCTGCAGGCGGCCGGCATCGGCCTCACGGCTGTCGCGAACAGTTTCCCGGCCTTCCTGGGGGGCGCCCTGCTGCTGGGCTTTGGCACCGCCATGGTGTATCCCACCCTGCTGGCCGCCATCGGCGATGTGGCCCATCCCTCCTGGCGGGCGTCCGCCGTGGGCGTCTATCGACTGTGGCGCGATCTGGGTTATGCGGTGGGGGCGCTGCTGGCCGGTTTCACTGCGGACCGGTTCGGGCCTGCCACGGCCGTATGGGCCGTTGCCGCGCTGACTTTCTTGTCCGGATTGCTGGCGGTTTTCAGGATGGCTGAAACGAAAAAGATGTGATGCATTCCGAAGGAATGAAACCGCAAGACCACTTGAAATCCTGGAATCGTTACAAACAGTATTACCCCTTGAATTAGAATATGTTGTAATAAGCATATAATTAGAGGGTCTTTTTTTGACATAACCACAGTTCATTCCGCCCTCGAAAGCCTGTTCACTGTCAGGGGGGTCAAGTGAATCCAGCAAGTGACGTCTTCCGTCAGGTTATTTCATTACTGGTCCCAGTCATCACGTTCGCCTTTCAATGGTTTTTCTGGGCGGACATTCAGCCGTATGCCTGGCTTCTTTTCGTTCCCGCGGTTTTCATCAGTGCCTGGATAGGGGGGTTGCTTCCCGGCCTGATTTCCACGCTGGCTTCCACACTGCTTGCCACCTGGTTCTTTATCCCGCCCCAATTTACCTTCAGCGGGAAATCCCCGTTCTCGATCGCCACGGTCGGCCTGTTTCTCGTCATGGGGACACTTTTCAGCGTATTCCACTGGAAACTGAAAAATGCAAACAGGCTGGCCAAAGAAGCCACTGCCCGGCTCAGGGAAAATGAGGAAAACCTGTCGGTCACCCTCAATTCCATCGGCGATGCCGTGCTGGCAACCGATGTGGATGGCCGGGTAACACGCATCAACGCAGTCGCGGAAGAGCTGACCGGATGGCAAAAATCCGAAGCCATCGGAAAGCCGGTCGCCGACATTTTCAGGATCATCAACCACAAAACACGCGCCCCCGCCGCCATCCCCGTTGCGACCGTACTGGAAAGCGGCACCATCCACGGACTGGCCAACGATACCGTCCTGATCGGGAAGGAAGGCAAGGAAACGCCCATCGCAGACAGTTGCGCCCCCATACGCAACCCGGCCAATCAGGTCATCGGAGCTGTTTTGGTATTCCGGGACGTGAGCCGGGAATATGCCGCGCAGAAGGCCATTCAGGAAAGTGCCTCGCGCATTCAAACCATTCTCGACACCGTAGCCGACGGCATCATCAGCATCAATGAAAAAGGCACTATCGAGCTGGTAAATCCCGGGGCTGAGCGGATTTTTGGCTATGCCGCAAAAGAACTGGCAGGGCAGAACGTCAGCATGCTGATGCCCGAACCCCATCGAAGCGCTCACGATGCCCACCTCCGCCGATACGCCGAAACCGGAGAAGCCCATATCCTGGGTAAAAACCTCGAACTGTCGGGATGCAGGAAAGACGGCTCCACTTTCCCCCTGGAACTGACTGTCAGCGAAATGAAGCTGGGCGAAGACCGCCATTTCATAGGAATTACCCGCGACATCACGGTGCGAAAGGAAGCCGAAAACCTGTTCAACCGCTTCTTTTCCCTGTCGCTGGACATGCTGTGCATTGCCAGTTCTGACGGCCGCTTCAAACGTGTCAATCCTGCGTTCACCCATACATTGGGATGGAGCGTGGAGGAATTCACGTCGCGGCCCTATATGGATTTCATACACCCCGACGATCACGAAACCACGCAACAGGAAGTGAAACGGCAGATCGAAACGGGAGAAATGGTCCTGAAATTCGAAAACCGCTTCCGCCACAAAAACGGATCCTGGCACGTCCTGTCCTGGAAATCAGTACCCGACGACAAGGGGTTTATGTATGCCACGGCACGAGACGTCACCGAAACCCTGCAAATGACCAGGAAACTGCTCGCCGCAAAAGAGCAGGCAGAAATTGCCAACCGCGCCAAGGACTCTTTCCTGGCCACCATGAGTCATGAGATCCGCACTCCGCTCACGGGCATGCTGGGCATGCTGGAACTCCTCTCCCTGACCCAACTCGACAGGGAACAGCGTGAAACCCTGGAATCCGCCTGGGAATCCGGCAGGGGGTTGCTGAGAATCGTGAGCGACATCCTGGACTGGTCTAAAATCGAAGAAGGCAAACTCGCACTCTCCCACCGGCCGACATCCATACAGCAACTGCTCAAAGACGTCGTAAACGCCTACTCGCGCATGGCCAGCGCCAAATCCCTCATGCTCAGCCAGGAGATCGATCCCGCCATAGGTCCGGCCTACATCGTGGACCCGCTGCGCCTGTCCCAGGTTTTGAACAACTTTGTCAGCAATGCGATCAAATTTACGCAATCCGGGGAAATTGTGGTGAACGCACAACTCCTTGAGAAACTGGACAGCGGTGACCGCATCTGTTTCTCGGTGAAGGACACGGGAATCGGCATTCCCGCAGACGTCCAGGCCAGGCTTTTTCAGCGCTACAGCCAGGAAAGCGCGGATACCGCCCGGATGTACGGAGGAACAGGCCTCGGTCTTTCCATCTGCAAACGCCTGACTGAAATGATGGATGGGCAAATCAAGGTGGAAAGCGCCCCGGGGAAGGGATCCGAATTCAGCATCGTTCTCACCCTTCCGGTTTCGGGCCTGCCGGGTGAAACCGTGCAGAACATAACCCCCGGCGTCAGGCAAAGGGAGGTTCAGCCCCTGTTCGCGGAAGGCGAGGCATCGCCGCTGGTGCTGGCAGTGGACGACCATCCGGTCAATCGGGATCTGCTCGCCCGACAGATCAATTTGCTTGGCCTGCGCGCCGAGACCGCAGAAAACGGCAAGGAAGCGCTGGCCCTGTGGCGGAATGGCCGCTACGCCATGATCATCACGGATTGCCACATGCCGGAAATGGACGGCTATTCGCTGGTCGCCGAAATCCGCAGGATTGAACAGGAGACATCGCTGTCACGCACGCCGGTCATCGCCTGGACCGCCAATGCCCTGGCAGAAGAGGCTGATCGATGTGAAAGGTCAGGAATAGACGACATCCTGGTCAAGCCGGTCGACATGATGAACCTGAGAGCCGCGCTGGCCAAATGGCTTGGGGTGTCGCAGAAAAACAGCGGAAACGAACCCATTCAGTGGGAAATACTCGATTCCATCGTGCAGGGCCGGGAAGCTCAAAAGCAGGTACTGAAAGATTTTCTGAAGTACCTGCGAAACGATCACGAAAAGCTTTTGGGGCAATTCGAAAGAGGAGACCTTTCCGGCATCGAAGGCATTGCACACAGGATGAAAGGGTCGAGCCTCATGGTCGGAGCCCGGGATCTGGCCGAAACTTTCGAATCCATCGTCCAGGCAGCCCGAAACAGCGATTTCGAAGCCGCTTCGGCAGCAAAGGAAGCGCTGTCAGGCGCGATCGGTGTACTTGAAACCTACCTTGCGGCAGGGGAGCATTCATGAATTTTTCAACCCTGAACGTGCTGATTGTCGAAGATGACGATTTCCAGCGCCGGATCATGGCGGACATTCTTGGATCGCTCGGAATGCCCACCGTGGTTCAGGCCAGCAATGGGAAACAGGCGCTCGAAATCATCCATTCACGGAGTTCTGATCCCATCCATGTCGCCTTGTGCGATCTCAACATGCCGGAAATGGATGGGATGGAATTTTTGAGACATCTGGGTGAGGAGAAGCAAAACGTTGCAGTCATCCTGACGAGCGCCCTGAGCGGAAAACTGCTTTCCTCCGTGGGCAGAATGACCCGCCTGTACGGGATCAGGCTGCTGGGCACGATAGAAAAGCCTGTTCTTCTGTCCAATCTGGAAACCCTTCTTTTGAAATACGACGCCCAGCCAGCCAGCAATGGAATGCCTAAAGGAAAGGTCTTCGCGCTGGAGGAAATTCTCGAGGCCATCGAAGCCAACCAGTTCGAGCCTTTTTATCAGCCCAAATTGGATCTGAGGACAAAGCGGCTGGTGGGCGCCGAGGCTTTGGCCCGATGGATTCATCCTGATCACGGTGTTATCGAGCCTGGCGCCTTCATTCCGCTGCTTGAAAAAACAAAGAACATCGACGGACTGACTTTGCGTATCCTTCGAAAGGCTGCCCTGGCTTGCCGATCCTTTCATGAGAAAGGGTCCGTGCTGGTCGTATCCGTCAATCTCTCGCTGGCTTCCCTGGATGACACGTCTCTTGCAGACCGGGTCACCGAGATCGTGAAATCAGCCGGGATCGATCCGCAATACATCAGGCTTGAAATCACCGAATCAGCGGCCATGACCAATGTCGCGCCCGCGCTAGAAAATCTTGCCCGGCTTTACATGAACGGATTCTCCCTCTCCATCGACGATTACGGGACAGGTTCTTCCAACCTGCAGCAACTGACGCGGATTCCATTCAGCGAGCTCAAGATTGACCAGTCCTTTGTGAAGGACTTTTCGGAAAACGCTGCTTTGAAAATCGTGGTCAATTCGAGTATCGACATGGCGCGAAAGCTCAACGTGGAAAGCGTGGCCGAAGGGGTTGAGACCCTGCAGGACTGGACCTCCCTGAAGGAGGCGGGATGCGATACGGTACAAGGATATTTTATTGCCAGGCCGATGAGCGAAATGGATTTCTTTGATTTCGTACGGACACACCGCCCTGAGATATTCGCCATCGATGTGCCACAGCTTCAGGTCAAGAAAAGAACCCGGATCCTGATTGTTGACGACGACAACTTTACCCGGATGATCGTTCTGAGCGTTCTGCGCGACCTGGGTTACGCCGAAATTTACGATGCAGAAAGCGCCGAAGCCGCAATACGGAAGTTTGAATCGGACTCGTTTGATCTGGTTATCACCGATATCAACATGCCGGGAATGCACGGTCTGAAGTTCATCCAGATGATCCGCAGCGGGAAAACGCGTGCCGATCCGGGAACCCGGATCATGGTGCTGACCTTGTTTTCCCAAACCGAAATACTCGGCGCCTCCCTGGCCCTGGATGTGAATGGATTCCTACTCAAACCCATCGTGCCAGCCACGGCCGAGGAGCGGCTTGCAAAAGCCTTGTCGGAGCAGTTCAAGCTTCGATCTTCCATTGCCTATGAAACCGTCAAAACGGAGCCCAAGGCGCTCGAGAAAGCCCCCCGCAACACAGGCATCGGCGGCACCGTCATGAAATCTTCGCGAGAGGAAAACACGGACTCCGTCAGCCATACCGTGCCGCTGCACCGACTGAAGCCCGGCATGGTGCTGGCTGAAAGCGTCCATCTCAAGGACGGAACCCTGATCCTTTCAGCGGAACATGCCCTGACGGAAGTATCCATCAACCGACTCAATGATCTTATGGAGATACTTCCAACGTTGAGCGTTTCCATTCATTGATCGACGAACAAGGAAGAGGCCCTACTCCATGGCGAATGACTCCCCTTCGGCAGATGAAAGAGACCCGATGCAAAGCCTCTGGTACGCACAAGCCATGGAACAGCTCGTCGAGGTGGTCCAAAAGCTCTCACTGGCGCGCGATCTTGAAACAATCATGGCCATCGTTCGGCGCGCCGCACGAAATATCACGGGCGCTGATGGGGCCACCTTCGTGCTGCGCGATGGCGACCAATGTTTCTACGCCGAAGAAGATGCCATCAGCCCGTTATGGAAGGGGCAGCGCTTTCCCATGAGCACCTGCATCAGCGGTTGGGCCATGCTCAACCGGCAGGCGGCCGTAATCGAAGACATTTATGCGGACTCGCGCATTCCGGCAGACGCCTACCGGCCCACATTCGTGAAAAGTCTCGCCATGGTTCCGATTCGTACCCTGGACCCTGTCGGAGCAATCGGGAACTATTGGGCGACTCCCCACCTTCCCAGCCCGGAACAGGTCAAATTGCTGCAAGCGCTGGCAGACACGACTGCCGTGGCCATGGAAAATGTGCGCATCTACTCGGAACTGGAGCAACGCGTACAGCAACGAACATCCGAATTGCAGGCCATTCTGGACCATATTCCGGTCGGCATCATCTTTGTGGTCAACGATCACATCGCACAGGCCAACCCCAAGGCCGCAGAAATTTTCGGGGTTTCCTCCACTCAGGCCCTGCAAGATATTCCCTTGCGGGATCTCCTGGTCGTTCAGGGCGAATCGCCGTCACCCGCTGAATCTGCAGGAACCCTCCTTTCACGCGGGCATGTTTTCAATGAGGAAACCCGGCTCCTGCGACACGACGGAACCGTCTTTTGGAGCCGTCTGGTCGCAAAACCGATCGCTGACAATGCCAGCGCCAGCCGCGCGATCTGGGTGATCAGCGACATCGGCGAAGCAAAGTCCAAAGAAAAACTGCTCGACGATTTGCGCTTGGCCGCCGAAGCTGCAAATCATGCAAAAGATTCGTTTCTTGCCACGATGAGCCACGAAATCCGCACCCCGCTCACGGGCATGCTGGGTATGCTCGAATTGCTCTCACTGACTTTTCTTGATAACGAACAGCGCGACACCCTGGACGCGGCATGGGACTCCGGGAGGGGGCTGCTGCGCATCGTCAGCGACATTCTGGATTGGTCGAAAATAGAAGAGGGAAAACTTGAAATTTCCCCTCGCCCGACTTCCATCGAACAGCTTCTCAAGGACGTCGTCAACGCCTATTCACGCACGGCCAGTGCCAAAGCCCTGTTGCTTTGGCAGCACGCAGATTCCCGCCTGACTTCAGCCTATATGATTGACCCGCTTCGCCTGTCACAGGTTCTGAACAACTTCGTCAGCAATGCCATCAAGTTCACCAAGGTTGGAGAAATCGAGGTGCGCGCCGAACTCCTCGAACATCTCGACAGCGCAGACCGCGTTTGTTTCTCAGTCCGGGATACCGGCGAAGGCATTGCCGGGGAGGTGCAGGAACAGCTTTTCCAGCGGTATCGCCAGGGAAGTTCGGACACGGCACGAATATATGGCGGCACGGGGCTGGGATTATCCATCTGCAAGCGTCTGGCCGATCTTATGGACGGACACGTCGCTCTGAAAAGCGAGCCGGGACAAGGATCCGTCTTCAGCATCACATTGACCTTGCCCATATCAGGGCTGCCCGGTGAGCCCATTCACAGCCGGTACCCTGAAGTCAGGCAAAGGGAAGTCCAACCCCTCTTTACAGACGATGCGGATTCCCCTCTTGTCCTGGCCGTTGACGACAATCTCATTAACAGGGATTTACTGTCCCGCCAGATCAGGCTGCTGGGCGTGCGCACGGAAACCGCAGAAAACGGCAAAGATGCGCTAGGCAAGTGGCGGAAAGGCGGTTACGCCTTGATTATCACGGACTGCCACATGCCCGAGATGGACGGGTATGAACTCGTCAGCGAGATCAGGAAGAGTGAAGCCTCAGCATCGTTTCCTCGCATACCGGTCATTGCCTGGACAGCCAATGCGCTTACCGAAGAATCGAACCGCTGTCACAAGGCTGGAATGGATGACATC
>JAGWIW010000064.1 GCA_028866015.1 Betaproteobacteria bacterium | reverse complement strand
AGGTATAGCGTGAAAGCACTACTGGATTTGTTCAAGCAGGTGACGCAGGAAGAGGAATTCGATGCCATTCGCATCGGGCTCGCTTCCCCCGAGAAAATTCGCTCCTGGTCCTACGGCGAGGTCAAGAAGCCGGAGACCATCAACTACCGCACGTTCAAGCCCGAACGCGACGGGTTGTTCTGCGCCAAGAGTTTCGGGCCGGTCAAGGATTACGAGTGCCTGTGCGGCAAGTACAAGCGCCTCAAGCACCGTGGCGTGATCTGTGAAAAGTGCAATGTGGAAGTGACGCTTTCCAAGGTGCGCCGTGAACGCATGGGCCATATCGAACTGGCCAGCCCGGTGGCGCACATCTGGTTCCTCAAGTCCCTGCCCTCCCGTCTGGGGATGGTGCTCGACATGACTCTGCGCGACATCGAGCGCGTACTGTATTTTGAAGCCTATGTGGTGACCGATCCGGGCATGACGCCTCTGCAGCGCTGCCAGTTGCTGACCGAAGAGGACTACCTCGCCAAGGTGGAAGAGTATGGCGACGAGTTTTCCGCCAGCATGGGAGCGGAAGGCATCCGTGAACTGCTGCGCCACATCAACATCGATGTGGAAATCGAACGCCTGCGCCAGGAACTGGCAGGCACCACGTCCGATACCAAGATCAAGAAATACGCAAAGCGGGTCAAGATTCTCGAGGCTTTCCAGAAGTCCGGCATCAAGCCCGAATGGATGGTGATGGAAGTCCTGCCTGTGCTGCCGCCCGAATTGCGGCCGCTGGTGCCCCTGGATGGTGGACGCTTCGCCACCAGTGACCTCAATGACCTGTACCGTCGCGTCATCAACCGCAACAACCGCCTGAAGCGCCTGCTTGAATTGAAGGCGCCCGAAATCATCGTGCGCAACGAAAAGCGCATGCTGCAGGAGGCTGTGGATTCGCTGCTGGACAACGGTCGTCGCGGCAAGGCCATGACGGGCGCCAACAAGCGCGCGCTCAAGTCGCTCGCCGACATGATCAAGGGCAAGAGCGGGCGTTTCCGCCAGAACCTGCTGGGCAAGCGCGTGGACTATTCCGGTCGTTCCGTGATCGTGGTGGGTCCGCAGCTCAAGCTGCACCAGTGTGGCCTGCCCAAGAAGATGGCGCTTGAACTGTTCAAGCCGTTCATTTTCCACAAGCTGGAAGTGCTGGGCCTGGCCACCACCATCAAGGCGGCCAAGCGCATGGTGGAACAGGAAATTCCCGAAGTGTGGGACATCCTGGAAGAAGTGATCCGTGAGCATCCGGTGTTGCTCAACCGGGCGCCCACCCTGCACCGCCTCGGCATCCAGGCTTTCGAGCCGGTGCTGATCGAAGGCAAGGCGATCCAGCTGCACCCGCTGGTTTGCGCGGCCTTCAACGCCGACTTTGACGGCGACCAGATGGCCGTTCATGTGCCACTGTCGATCGAGGCGCAGATGGAAGCGCGCACGCTCATGCTGTCTTCCAATAACGTGCTGTCGCCAGCCAACGGCGATCCCATCATCGTGCCGTCCCAGGACATCGTGCTGGGTCTGTACTACATCACGCGTGAGCGCGTGAATGCGCGCGGTGAAGGCATGCAGTTTTCCGATGTGGCGGAAGTGGTGCGCGCCTTTGACGCGCGCCAGGTGGATGTCACCGCCAAGATCACGGTCCGTCTCAAGGAATTCACGCGCGATGCCGATGGCGAGCGCGTGGAGAAGACCACCCGCTACGAAACCACGGTGGGACGGGCCATGCTGTCCGAAATCCTGCCGGAAGGTCTGCCGTTTGCACTGATCAACAAGGCGCTCAAGAAGAAGGAAATTTCCCGCCTCATCAATGCTGCTTTCCGTCGCTGCGGCATTCGCGAGGCGGTGATTTTTGCCGACCGCCTGATGTACACCGGTTTCTCCATGGCCACCCGTGCCGGCATCTCCATTTGCGTGGACGACATGCTGGTGCCGCAGGAAAAGGAAACCCTGATCGGGGCTGCGGAAGCCGAAGTGAAGGAAATCGAGGCCCAGTACACTTCCGGTCTGGTCACCCAGGGCGAACGCTACAACAAGGTGGTTGACATCTGGGGCCGTGCCGGCGATCAGGTGGCCAAGGCCATGATGGACCAGTTGGGGCGTGAACCAGTGGTCAATCGCGAAGGCAAGGAAACCACCCAGGAATCCTTCAACGCCATTTACATGATGGCGGACTCCGGTGCGCGCGGTTCGGCGGCCCAGATTCGCCAGCTGGCTGGCATGCGCGGCCTGATGGCCAAGCCCGATGGCTCCATCATCGAAACGCCCATCACGG
Organism: Betaproteobacteria bacterium; assembly: GCA_028866015.1. GTDB lineage: Bacteria > Pseudomonadota > Gammaproteobacteria > Burkholderiales > Ferrovaceae > JAKBAT01. Next base: position 5,350 of record JAGWIW010000064.1, on the reverse strand, counting down.
CCAATTTCCGTGAAGGCCTGAACGTGCTGCAGTACTTCATTTCCACCCACGGCGCCCGCAAGGGTCTGGCCGACACGGCGCTCAAGACCGCCAACTCCGGTTACCTGACGCGCCGCCTGGTGGACGTGACGCAGGATCTGGTGGTGGTCGAGCAGGATTGCGGCACCCATCAGGGCATGGTGCTCAAGGCGCTGGTGGAAGGCGGTGAAGTGGTGGAGCCGTTGCGTGACCGCGTGTTGGGTCGCGTCAGCGCCAACGATCTCGTGCATCTCGAATCGGGAGACGTGCTGATTCCCGCAGGCACCTTGCTGGACGAAGACGCTGTGGATGCCATCGAGGCCGCCGGCATCGACGAAGTCAAGGTGCGCGCGCCGCTCACCTGTGAAACCCGTTATGGCCTGTGTGCCCAGTGCTACGGCCGCGATCTGGGCCGCGGCGGGCTGGTGAACGTGGGCGAGGCGGTGGGCGTGATTTCCGCTCAATCCATCGGCGAACCCGGAACCCAGCTCACCATGCGTACCTTCCACATCGGTGGCGCGGCTTCCCGTGCAGCCGTGGTAAGCCAGGTGGAAAGCAAGTCGAGCGGCATCATCCGCTTCTCTTCCGGCATGCGTTATGTGACCAACGCGCGCAACGAGCAGATTGCCATTTCCCGTGGCGGCGAAGTGATCATCACGGAAGAAGGTGGACGCGAGCGCGAACGCCACAAGGTGCCCTATGGTGCCACCCTGCTCACCCACGATGGCCAAAAAGTGAAAGCGGGTCAGGTGCTGGCCAGCTGGGATCCGCACACCCGCCCCATCATCACCGAATATTCGGGTGAAGTGCGCTTTGAAAACGTCGAGGAAGGCGTTACCGTGGCCAAGCAGATTGACGAAGTCACAGGGCTTTCCACGCTCGTGGTCATCGATCCCAAGCGTCGTGCAGGCGCACAGACCAAGGGTTTGCGTCCCCAGGTGAAGCTGCTGGACCAGAACGGCAAGGAAGTGAAGCTGGCCGGCACGGACCAGCCGGTCAACATCACGTTCCAGATCGGCGCCATCATCACAGTCAAGAATGGTCAGCAGGTCAGCGTTGGTGAAGTGCTGGCGCGCATTCCGCAGGAATCCTCCAAGACCCGTGACATCACGGGTGGTCTGCCGCGTGTGGCTGAACTGTTCGAAGCCCGTTCGCCCAAGGACGCCGGTCTGCTGGCGGAAATCACCGGTACGGTCTCCTTCGGCAAGGACACCAAGGGCAAGCAGCGTCTGGTGATCACCGACATGGATGGGGTGGCGCACGACTACCTGATCCCGAAAGACAAGCACGTGACCGTCCACGACGGCCAGGTGGTCAACAAGGGTGAAATGATCGTGGACGGCCCGTCCGATCCGCATGACATCCTGCGTCTGCTGGGCATTGAAGCCCTGGCGCGTTACATCACGGACGAAGTCCAGGATGTGTACCGCCTGCAGGGGGTGAAGATCAACGACAAGCACATTGAAGTGATCGTGCGCCAGATGCTGCGGCGCGTGCAGGTGCTGGATGCCGGCGAAACCCGCTTTATTCCGGGTGAGCAGGTGGAACGGGCCGAACTGCTGGAAGAAAACGAACGGATCGTCGCCGAGAACAAGCGGCCGGCCACATTCGAAAACATCCTGCTGGGCATCACCAAGGCTTCCCTCTCCACGGATTCCTTCATTTCCGCAGCATCGTTCCAGGAGACCACCCGTGTCCTGACCGAAGCCGCCATCATGGGCAAGCGCGACGATCTGCGCGGCCTGAAGGAAAACGTGATTGTCGGACGCCTGATTCCCGCGGGCACCGGGTTGGCTTATCACAACACCCGGCGCAAACAGCAAAAACCCGGTTTCGAACTGGGATTGGGCCTGGAATTGGGAGAAACGGCGGCCGAAGCTGCCGGCGACGAGCAGGTGGCTTGACAAGCGCCTGCCCGGACTTTAGAATCAGCAGTCTTTTTTCGGGCAAATTGCGATTTGCCCGTGCAAGACTGTCCGTAATGGATCATGGGATATAGAAAATAATGCCTACAATCAACCAGTTGATTCGCAAGCCGCGAACCGCCAAGAAAGCCAAGAGCAAGGTTCCCGCGCTGGCCAATTCGCCTCAAAAGCGCGGCGTGTGCACCCGTGTGTACACCACGACGCCCAAGAAGCCGAACTCTGCGCTGCGTAAAGTGGCTCGCGTGCGGCTGACCAACGGTTTTGAGGTGACGAGCTACATCGGCGGCGAAGGCCATAACCTGCAGGAGCACTCGGTGGTGCTGATTCGCGGCGGCCGGGTCAAGGATCTTCCCGGTGTGCGCTATCACACGGTGCGTGGCAGCCTGGATACCGCAGGTGTCAAGGACCGCAAGCAGAGCCGTTCCAAGTATGGCGCCAAGCGCCCGAAAGCGGCCTAACGCCGTTCACAAGAGAATTTTGAAGAGAGCACAACATGCCCCGTCGTAGAGAAGTTCCCAAGCGCGAAGTTCTGCCGGATCCCAAGTTCGGGAATGCCGACATTTCCAAGTTCGTGAACGTCATCATGGATTCCGGCAAGAAATCCGTGGCAGAACAGATCGTCTATCGTGCCATGGAAGTGATTTCTCAGAAATCGAGCAAGGATCCGATCGAAGTATTCATGGCTGCGCTCAACAATGCGCGCCCGATCGTTGAAGTGAAAAGCCGCCGGGTTGGCGGCGCCAACTACCAGGTGCCCGTGGAAGTCCGTGCCAGCCGTCGTACCGCGCTGGCCATGCGCTGGTTGCGTGAGGCGGCCCGCAAGCGTGGCGAAAAGTCCATGGGATTGCGTCTGGCAGGTGAGCTGATCGATGCGTCCGAAGGTCGCGGCGGTGCCATCAAGAAGCGCGAGGAAGTGCATCGCATGGCGGAAGCCAACAAGGCTTTCGCGCATTACAGGTTTTAAACCGGGTCACGATCCGCTGTCGCGTTTCGCGACGGGGAGCGGAGATCGGCGGCCGTTTTTCTAGGCCGTTCGGCCCGGTAAAGCCCGAACCCCTTCGGAAGTTTGGGCTTGGGTTGGCAATAACAGGATTCTTGGGCCCGGGCCGCGTGTCGGGCCCTTGGCGTATTGATTGAACACACGACAGGCAGACGAAATTGGCTCGTAAAACACCCATTGAACGGTACCGGAACATCGGCATTTCCGCACACATTGATGCGGGCAAGACCACCACGACCGAACGGGTCCTGTTCTACACCGGCGTTTCCCACAAAATCGGCGAAGTGCACGACGGCGCCGCCACCATGGACTGGATGGAGCAGGAGCAGGAGCGCGGCATCACCATCACGTCTGCTGCCACCACCTGTTTCTGGCGCGGCATGGAAGGCAAGTTCCCCGAGCATCGCATCAACATCATCGACACGCCGGGGCACGTGGACTTCACCATTGAGGTGGAGCGTTCCATGCGCGTCCTGGACGGGGCCTGCATGGTGTACGACTCCGTGGGTGGCGTGCAGCCGCAGTCTGAAACCGTATGGCGTCAGGCCAACAAGTACGGCGTGCCCCGCCTGGCATTCGTCAACAAGATGGACCGCGTCGGTGCCGATTTCTTCAAGGTGTACCGCCAGATCAAGGAGCGCCTGCGCGGCAATCCGGTGCCGGTGCAGGTGCCCATCGGGGCCGAAGAGAAGTTTGCCGGCGTCGTGGACCTCATCCGCATGAAAGCCATCCTGTGGGATGAAGCATCACAGGGCATGAAATTCGAGTTCCAGGAAGTCCCCCTGGACCTGGTCGACCTCGCCTCCGAGTGGCGCGAAAAGATGGTCGAAGCGGCTGCGGAAGCATCCGAAGAACTTATGAACAAGTACCTCGAGTCGGGCGAGTTGTCCGAAGAGGAGATCCGGCAGGGTCTGCGCCAGCGCACCATCGCCGGCGAGATTGTTCCCATGCTGTGCGGCAGCGCCTTCAAGAACAAGGGCGTGCAGGCCATGCTGGACGCGGTGATCGAATACCTGCCCTCCCCGGTTGACATTCCTCCCGTGGAAGGCGAGCTGGAAAACGGGCAAATGGCCGCCCGCAAGGCCGACGACAGCGAGCCTTTCTCCGCCCTGGCATTCAAGATCATGACCGACCCCTTCGTGGGCCAGCTCATTTTCTTCCGCGTCTATTCCGGCGTGATCAATTCCGGCGACACCATTTACAACCCCATCAAGGGTCGCAAGGAGCGTGTGGGCCGTATTCTCCAGATGCACGCCAACCAGCGCGAGGAAATCAAGGAAGTGCGTGCCGGTGACATCGCGGCAGCCGTGGGTCTCAAGGAGGCCACCACCGGCGACACCCTGTGCAATCCCGAGAAAGTCATCACTCTGGAAAAAATGGAATTCCCCGAGCCTGTAATTTCCCAGGCCGTGGAGCCCAAGACCAAGGCTGACCAGGAAAAGATGGGCATCGCCCTCAACCGTCTGGCCCAGGAAGATCCTTCCTTCCGTGTGCGCACCGACGAAGAGTCCGGCCAGACCATCATCTCCGGCATGGGCGAACTGCACCTTGAAATCATTGTTGACCGCATGCGCCGCGAATTCGGCGTGGAAGCCACGGTCGGCAAACCTCAGGTGGCTTACCGCGAAACCATCCGCGGCTCCATCGAAAATGCCGAAGGCAAGTTCGTCAAGCAAAGCGGCGGACGTGGTCAGTATGGTCACGTGGTGCTCAAGGTCGAGCCCAACGAAGCTGGCAAGGGTTTCGAGTTTGTGGACGCCATCAAGGGCGGCGTGGTGCCTCGCGAATACATTCCGGCTGTGGAAAAGGGCCTGATCGATACGCTTCCCAATGGCGTGCTGGCCGGTTTCCCGGTGGTTGACGTCAAGGTCACGCTGCATTTCGGTTCCTACCACGACGTGGATTCGAACGAAAACGCATTCAAGATGGCGGCCTCCATGGCGTTCAAGGACGGCATGCGCAAGGCCAGCCCGGTGCTCCTCGAGCCCATGATGGCCGTGGAAGTGGAAACGCCGCCCGAATTCATGGGCAACGTGGTGGGCGATCTTTCATCCCGTCGCGGCATGGTCCAGGGCATGGAAGACGTGGCAGGGGTCAAGGTGATCAAGGCGGAAGTGCCGCTGGCCGAAATGTTCGGCTACTCCACCTCGCTGCGTTCCGCAACGCAGGGGCGCGCCACCTACACGATGGAATTCAAGCACTACTCGGAAGCTCCGCGCAACGTGGCGGAAGCGATTATCAACAAGAAGTAAGCCGACAGGATTTATTGAGGAAGCATCATGGCAAAAGGCAAGTTTGAACGGACGAAGCCCCACGTGAACGTGGGGACGATTGGACACGTGGACCATGGCAAGACGACTTTGACTGCGGCGATGACGATTGTGCTGGCGAAGAAGTTTGGTGGTGA
>JAGWIW010000138.1 GCA_028866015.1 Betaproteobacteria bacterium | reverse complement strand
CGGGCAAAGTCAATCGGATTTCGCTCCTATTGGAGAGAATGGTCATAGCCCTCGGCCTTACCCTATCCTTGGTGGCGCTGAGCGCCCTGCGCTTTATCCTCGATGCCCAGCAGGCGCCGAACATCGTTCCGCAGACGTCGATTGAGCGGGCTCTTTGGCTTGGCGGTGCGTCGACGGTCACAAAGGCCATTGAGGTAGTGCCAAACGAAGACTGCGGGCAAGGGCAGGCCCACGACCCAATGAACGATGCTGGTCCACTCCCTGAGATCATCACCACTGACATAATAGAGCATATATCCGCTGACGATCAGCGCGGACAGGAAGGTGCAAAGCGAGATGCCTGCCACCCGCTGGGAGCGATGCGTCCAGCCTTTGGGGATATGGGCGACCAGCATCGCACCGATACCCAGCAGCACGAAGAGCAGTGCCAGGCCATGTATCCGCATCATCCACGGATCGATCGGATTTTCCTCCGGCCCAAATTCTCCCTGAACCTGGCCAAAGTGATGGAGCACCAGCCAGACGGCGCCGGACAGCCACAAGGCCCCTCCGCTGAGCACGAGCAGCCAGATCTGCCAGCGGGCTAGGCGGGCGGTCTTCCTGTGCGCCATCAGGCGGCATTCCCGATGTTCGACGGGGCAAGCAGGTATCCACGATGCGCGGCCAACAGCCTGCCGGCGAGTTCGGGGTCCGACATGGCTACCTTCGTCATGGCGTCCGCGATGCTACAACGGTCGGCCACGACGTGGATCGAGCCGGGCGCGACCACCGGGCGATGGCTGCCGTCGAGGTGCGGCGTCCAGTCCCGTCCGCGCCACCGCCGTCGGTCAAGCAGATTGGCGGAACTGGCCAGGGCGCAATCGGCGAGCATGACGGAGCGTCCGATGCGGCCGTCGGCCTGGCGCAAGGCTATCGGCCATGGACGCCCGCCGAACATCCGCAGATCGCCACCGGCATTCACCAGTCCCTCCGAAAGACCATGGCCCTTCAAGGCTTCAACGGCGCGGTCAACGGCATAGCCCTTGGCGATGCCGCCAAGATCGATCAGCATGGGCCTTTGGCAGCGGACATGCTCTTCATCAACGATCTCGAGGTCGGCCATGCCGCCAGGAAAATCGCGAAGGTCGGCTATTCCCGCACGGGGCAGAAAGCCGCTGCCGACGAGCTCGCGTCCGACCGTCACGTCGAACAGACCGCCCGAGGTTGAGTGCAGTTCGCGGGCAAGACGCAGCACATCGACCGTCTGCGGGTCCACCGCGACGCTCGCCCCGGCCGGTTGCACGCGAAGACGCCACAAGTCGCTGTCTTGCTCATGAAAGGACATGTGCTGATGCACATGCCGGATCGCAGCGAAAGCCGCATCGACCGCCGCCGCGCTTGCGGCGGGCACGCTGACTTCGACCAGCGTGCCCAGCAGCGGCTGGCACCGCCGCGCCAGTTCAGCTTCCATGGGCCAGAACAATCGCATAGGTCGCCAGCAGGCGGCGGA
>JAGWIW010000063.1 GCA_028866015.1 Betaproteobacteria bacterium | reverse complement strand
AGGTGTGAAACGCGCCGGTTGCGTCCTGATACTGAAATGTCGTCCCGCCACCGGGAAGCCCCAATGACGCAGCGATCCCCGTCACGATTCCGCTGATGTTCTTTTGCGCGGTTTCATTGGTGGAGTAAGTGCCGTTGAGTGCAGGCGTTACTGTGCTAGTGAGCGTGATTCCGCCCGCAATCAGCATGTCATAGGTCTGCTGCGCGGTATTGAGCGTCAGCGTTCCGTTGGCGTAGACGTAATACCCCATATCGGCTTGGGTGTAATTTGACGGAGCCGTGATAACCGCTTGCTCCGTCCCGTTGGCAACATAGGCGTCTGTAGCCGTTGCCGAAATGCGACCGTTTTGGATGATGAGTTTCATGTTCAGACGTAGATGTAGCCAATGTTAAGGGTCGAACCGATGCTACCCGCTGTATTGGATTGCACAGCCGTGCTTTGCGCCGGGAGAACCCAGGTGTTTTCAGGGACGCCTGCTGTTGCGTTGTAGGAAACAGAGTTGTTCTCTGTGCCAGAAATTGCCGTTCCTGACCGAAGATTTCCGATAACCATGTTTGTGCCGCTTGAATTTGACCAGCTTTGCGACAACTTGACGATGATCGCGTTCCCCGTGAATCCAATTGCGGTTGCGGTTGTTGTGGAATTTTGGTTGACAAGCGTTTGGTAGGCAGCGTTCCCTGTGATGGTTGTGATGGCCGTAGCACTCGCGGAGATCGCATTAAGCGCCGTATCGCTGTTGTAGATTGCGGAGCGTGCTGTTGCGGAGGCTATCACCGCGTTCATCGCAGTGCTGCTGGCCGCTACAGCCGTCATCGCAGTGCTGCTGGCCGCTACCGCCGTCATCGCAGTGCTGCTGGCCGCTACAGCCGTCATCGCAGTGCTGCTGGCCGCTACCGCCGTCATCGCAGTGCTGGCATTATTGACTGTCGGCAATGTTCCAGCGGTTCCACTCGCGGCGGTCAGCGTGAAACTGTTTGTGGCGCTGGTGTAATAATTCGCCTCTGTTCCGGAGGTGGTTCCGTACCAAATCTGATAGCTCACCGCCCCTGATACAGCAGGCCATGTGTACGCGATTGAAGACGTGCTTCCGGTAGTCGTAACCCCGGTAGATTCTGCTCCCGCGTTTGTGGTGTTGCCCGCAATATCAACCGCCACAATCTTGACGTAATAGGTTGCAGCAGCCAGTGTTCCGCCTGTGGCTGACCCGGTTCCTGTCGCCGCAGAAGGTGTCGAAAGCGCAGAATTTGCGACCGCCGTTGCCGCTTCGGTGGACGCAAACAACTGTCGCACAGAACCGCGGAACTGCATCAACTGTTGCCATTCTCCGTAGGTTTCGGCGGTGGCAAGCGCAGTCTGCAACTGGGCCGCAGTCATCGTTCCAGCAGTCAGGTTGTTTATCATCCTGATGGCGTTAATCATTGGCATGGTGGATAGTCCTTATTGATTGATGACGCGGATAGCCCAAGTGGAGGCCGTCAGCGTGGCAGAGGTTGCGGAAGGGTTGTAAAGCTCAACGGTCACAGTGTTTGCGGCTGACACCCATGCGCTGAAAGTGACGTAGGGACCAATATAGTTTCCCGGAGTGACGATGACCGTATCACCAAGATTCGCCCCGGCGACAGTCGCGGTGAAAGACGACGAAGCCGCAGAAGCGAGGCTTGTTATCGTCATGGAAAAGGTTGACTCAAGAAACTTTGCCTGGAACGTCTGAAGCGTGGATACCGGAGGCGGAACAGTCGCCCCGCTTTCCAAGTCCTCGATCCGCGCCAGGTTGTCCCAATAGTCCGGGAGCCAGTAGGCAAAAGCGGCATCCCATGACGCGCCTTCCAGAAGCCAGACTCCACCCGTCGCGGCAAATGCCGTTTCGTCGTCATCCGTAGCCGTGCTGCTGGTGGAGAAAATGAACAGCCCAATGCCGTCCACGACAGCCTGAGCGCCATTTGACGAAGGCGTTGAGCGCAATTGCCCACGGTTATCATAGGTGAGGTACAGAACGCCGCCGCCACCGACTTCTGCCCAGTTGGTGGCGTCCAGGCTCGGATCTGTGGTTCCGGCGCTCGATGCCGTGACATGGCGATAGGTTTGAAAGTTTGCGGGAGAGAACACCACGTTGCCGTAGGTGTACGTGCTTCCAGAAACCCAAACAGGGGCAGCGCCACCAGAGTAAATGGCTGAATCAACGTAGGTCTTTGTGGCAGGATTGTAGGACGAGGTAGGCGCTTGGACGGTAACCGCCCCAGTGAAAGCACCGCCTGCCAGCGGCATGAATGTGGAGTCGGTGTAATTCTTGGTCGTCGGATTACCGGAGGCCGTCGGAGCCTGAACCGTCACCGCCCCAGTGAAAGCACCGCCTGCGTAAGGCATTAAGGTTGCCTCAACGCCTAACGCTCTGGCTTTTTCTACGGCCACAGCAGAATCGGCATAAGCCGTTGACGCAGCGTCCGTGGAATTGTTGAGCGCCGCCTGCGTGGCGACGGAAATTGTCGCGCCAGTGAAGTTGTGTGTTCCGGTCCAGGTTTCGCCATGCACCCAGCCGCGATCATTCGCAGATAGCAGGTAAAACGAGCCGCCCTTGTACATGGCGCTCACGACAGACGGATTGATGATGTCGTTGGCCTGTAGCGCGAAGGCGGACAAATTGACGAGAGGAACAGCCCCCAGAGCGTTGACATTCACCGTTGAAGCGCCAGTATTGGCGTTCGTGGTGAAGAAGTTGATGACCATCCCATCCACATAACCGGCAGGGGCAGGAACCAGCGTGATTGCGTAGGCGTTTGGAGCGCCCGTATCAATCACGTAGTTCGGGATCATGCGAGCATCCGCGGGCAATTTCCCAAAGCCCGTCTGGATGGAGGAAAATTCCTGCTGAATCTGCGCGGAAGATTCCCGAGACAGGAACTGTGGATTGCCTGTTGCGTTGTAGTAGCCGTTGCTCATCGTTCAAGCCGTCCGATGGAATAGTGCGAAATCATCGATTGAATGGTGTAGGGATAGTCAATCGCATTGTTGGCGTAGATCAAAAGCGCCATGTTGCGACCGTTCCCCGGAGTGTCAATCACGTAGTCGTACAGATACGGCGCATCCCACACGCCGGTATCCCATTGGTTCTGATCCCACAAGCCGCCCGTCTGCGTCAGCCCGCTGCTTGAACGTGAGCCCGGTTGCGTGTCATAGGAACCATAGTCAAGGTCGTAGCCGATGCTGACCTGCGCGGTGTTCTGAACAACGGCTTGCAGCACGGATCGGTGGTAATGCTTTCGGTTGCGCGGGGTTTTGGACGAGTTGAACGCCATCAACAGGAAAGCGTTGATGTTCTCCCCGTCAAAACTCGAACCCCGCTCCAGCTCGTACACGTAGCCGTTTGAAGCCCCGGCGAAGATTCGTTCCACGCCCGTGTTGTCCACCACTGAAATCACGGTGTTGAAGTAAATCCCGGTGCCCTGGCTGAAATCGAATTGCATGATGTCGGCGGCATCCGTGGTCAGGATGTCGCCCATCATCGTGGGCGTTTGCTTGCCAAGGATGTAAACGATCAGGCCGGTGCCGTCGTTGTAGAAAACACGGTACTGGTCGGTGGCGCGCACGATACAGGAAGCCGTGGCCATGCCGCGATGTGAATCAACGATCGGCTGCACCGCCCTTGTCACCACAGACATTTCAAAGTTGCCGTAGTTGAGCGTCTGCTCCATCTTGACGACGCCCTTGGAGTCCAGGGAATAGCCGTCGCCAATGTTTTGGGCCGTGTATGGCGCAGCACCAGCTCCGGGTCCGGTCAGAACAAGCTGGAAATTCGCCGTGCTGGAGCCGTAGAGCACCCAGGTATTCCACATGTTCGTGGTGGCCGACCCGGTGTAGATGGCAATCGCGCCACCACCCGAGGACTGGTTTGAGGGTCTTTCCAGCAGCGCGGTACAGGAATCACCTATCGAGAGTTCCCCGGCTCCCGTCAACACCGTCCATGAGTACGGCTGACCGATGCCAGATACCTGAACACTCGAACCCCAGGTTCCCAGGAGCATGTTCTCCCAGGTTTTCAGGTGGTTCGGTGTATCCACCGTCATACCGGTGCGGATCGGCACCAGGCGCACCCCGTCCCATTCCGAGATGAAGTTCTTGCCGTCAGCGAAGTACAGGTAGAAGTTCGCCAGCAACCCGGTGAAGGTATAGTTTTCCGACACCACCCTGCCGCCCGGATTAAGCGCAATCGCCGTGTCAACGGTCGTGGTTGCGACCTGGGCGTTACCGCCAACGATCAGAGCTTCTCCGTTCTGGAAAGCTCCGGTCACGCTGTCGAATACCAGGGAACCCACGGGAGCCGTACTCCAGGTTCCGGTGCGAAGCAGGGCACGCTGAACCACGGCAGTCGCGCCAGAGGTTCCACCTGTAATCGTCTGCCCAGCGGAAATCTGCGTGTACGTCACCGTGCAGGTGATCGTGCCGGAGGACGATCCGGTGGTGTTGATGGCCGTACCGCCAGGTGTTGCGGCAATCTCAAAGGTGTTGGTCGCCGCAGCAACCACATAGTAGGCGACCCCGGCAGTAATCCCCGTAGGCAAGATAGCACCCGAAGCTGGCTCGAAAATCACCGCCTGCCCGTTTGCCAGTTTGTGTCCTGTCCATGTCACGACACCGGGAGAGGCAATCGTAATGGTCACGCTGGACTGGTACTGCGCGAACTGAATCTCGCGCCCGAAGCTGATTTGCTGCCAGCCCTGGGCAGAAGCGCAGGTTTGTGTGCCTGACTGTGTGCCTGTAAAGTTTATGGGTGCGCCGCCAACCGTTGCTGCCACCTCAAAGCTGTTGGCTGAAATCCCGGCATTGGCCACGTAATAGGTAGTGCCGGCCGTCAGGCCAGTGGGCAACGCTCCCGTTGTGGAGAATGTGACCGCCTGCCCCGGAATCAGGTTGTGCCCCACCCAGTTCACAACGCCAGGAGAGGCTATCGTAAGGGCCACCGTGGTGCTGGAACCGCTTGAGGCTACATACATCACCCCTGCGGTGGCTCCTACATTGTCCCGTACTGCATAGAGCTTGCCGTTGTAGTACATGACCCCGCGCACCGGATTTGAACCCGGCACAGGCTGGATGAACTGGCGGTAATAGGTTGCCGCCTCGTTTAGGTACGTGGCGTGCTGAAGCGGGGTCTTGGCGCCGGTCTGGTAGACAGCCGTCAGTGTACCCACCGGGGACGCGCTCACGTTCAGCGTCTCGCCTACGGTGAAGGTACCGGCTACATCCGTGACGATGATTTCCGTGGTTCCGTTGACCTGTAACACAACACCTGTGGCGCCAGAGGTCGCGCCGGTCACGATGTTGCCGGCAGCCACGGCCCCCGTCAGCGTGCATTCCAGGTTGTAGTAAATCCCCAGATGAGGCTGGGCGCGGCCATCAAACCGCTCGTAGCCGTACATCCGGCGATAACCTCCATTGATGTCCCTCTCAAAATTTTGGGCCTGGATGCAGCACCCGGGTGGAAGCTGGAGCGCCGGCGTCTTGAGGTCGAGACCGCCCACGAACGGGAAAACTTCGGTCATCACCTGTTTGTTGCGAACTGCGGCCATCAGGCAAGCGCCGAGCCCATGCGCATCTTGGGCAGATAGTTGCGACGCATGCGCTGCAGGAGCATGCCCTTTTCACGCTGGGCAATCATCAGTAGGTTGTCGTCTTCCTCGTACCTGGCATAGCGCTCCATGGCCTTATAGACGATGACGTACTGGTATTGCGTATCGACCCCCGGGATGTCGGTGTCGTTGACCAGCGGGATTGGTGCCTGGAAATAGTCGCCAACCACCGTCCATCCGGAAGCCGCAATAGGGCCTGGACAAAGCGCCTTGTTCGTGGGATTGACGGCAATTTCCATGGGGCGCGTCTGGGTGAAGCGCAAATTGCCGTAGAGGTAGAGGTCGCGCCACCGATCGTAGCCAATCTCGTCCATGAAGATTTCGGAGCGCAGCCCGGCAAATGTCAGCACGTTGCTGGATGTCATCGTCTGGGTGCCAGACGAGGTTCCGGTGAAGTTGATCGCCGCACCGCCTTTCGTGGCCGAGACCGTAACATTGTCCGCGTCCACCACCGACTGCACGTAATAGGGGGTGCCTGCCACAAGTCCGGTTGGCAGCGTGCCGTCCGTGAAGAATGTTGCCGTGTCGCCCACCGCGAGGCCGTGGGGTTGGCCCTGAACCTGGACCAATCCGGGGCTCCCGATGGTGAAACTGACTTCGGGGTTGGCGTAGTTGCGGAAAGTGTCCCGGTCCCACTGTCCAAAGTTGGTGGCATTCGTCTGGGTCACGGGGTAATAGTCCTGGCCACCGACCAAGGGAAACGCGCAGCTCGTCCGCAGGAAACCCCAGTCCTGGTGCAGGGACTGGATGTCTATCCACGCCTGCTGCACCCAGCTCACAAAGCGCGCGGCCTCTCCGGTTTGGTTTGCGGTAGTGGTCAGCGCAGAGCCGGATGCCCCGCATTCCTGCATGGAGGCATTGACGAGCTGCAGGAGGTTCACGAATTAACCCTCGGCCATGAGCCGGGTCAGCCATTCGGCGCCGCGCGAGTCATCATCACGCAGCACAGAGAAAGACCAGCGAACGCTGGTAAACCGGTGTGCCAGATTCTGCTCGTAGTCTTCGTGCTTGATGACTTCCGTCTGCACGCTGTCATGCTTGGCGCGCGCCAGAACTTCCACGTATTTGCGTTTGGTGGTCAGGACTTGCCCGATGGGCAGATAGCCGACTTTGACCCATCGGCCATTCATGAAAATCTCGGCACCGTCGCCATTCACCCAGCAGTCAGCCACTTTCGGGGCATGCTTTTCGGTGGAGGGGTGAATGCGGATCGTGACAGGTTGCTCGTTGAAAACGAGTTGTTCAGCCTGGGACAGTTCCAACGGGCCATCCACCGGCACAATGGCTTCCGGCTCATGGTTTTCCAGCCGTTTGTCCAGATCCACGGATGGACGCTGCCCGACTTTCATTTCGCCCGTGTTCAATTCAGGCTTGCGCCGTGCGCTCCGTCGCGTGGTGGTTGTGGCTTCCATATGGTAGTGACCTCCAGAAATGAGAAAGCCGCCCGAAGGCGGCTTCCGGAATCAGCCCGAAGGCTGGGTTTACGACACCTGCGGACGGTCGGGCAGCGTGGCGATGTCCTGAAAGGCATACGTCATGCCGGTCACGCCGGACAGGTTGTTGGTGCCGAATGTCCACGTACCCGAGAGTGTCGAGCCGGCCTTGGCCACCAGGTAGCCAAAGGGCGTGTAGCCTTCAGGGATTGCGGGGAAGTTCGGTGCAACAATGAAGTTCCCTGCCACATCCAGGCCCTGAATGCCGCTTTGGGTGACACCCAGCGTGCCGGAGGCGTTGTACATGAACAGGAACACGCAGCCCTGGTTTGCGGACAGGGCGTTGAAAGCCGCGCCTGTGTCTGCGTCAGTGGTCGGGGTTGCGGCGTTGGTTTGGGCGGCCTCCGAATACATCTTGCCGCGGATGGAATAAACCGTTGCCGCAGCTGTCGTGTACGTGGTGGTCGTCCCGGCAGTCAAGCCAGGCTTGCTGAAGCAAGCCGAGAGAGGTGCTTGGGAGATGCGATCCATGGTCAGATTTCCTTATGAAAGAGGTTTGCTGTTAGCCCAGCAGCACGGTCGGGTCGAAAGCCCCCACGACGCTGATGTAGGCCGCGTTCGGCACGACGGTCGCATCGTCCAGGTGCGTGGTGCCACCAACGAAGTTTCCGGTGCCGGTCGGGTTGATGATCACGAAGCCAACCATGGCTTCCTTCTGCGGAAGGACCGGGAATTGCACAGCCGCGAGGCTGGCACCGGCCGTTCCCATCGCCGAAGTGAGGTTTCCACCCGAGTCGATGTAGAAGGCGAAGACATTGAAGGTTCCGTTGACCACGGTGCCAACCAAAGCCGGGAGGGCCGTTGAGGCGGCAATCTTTTGCAAGATGCCGTTGGC
>JAGWIW010000137.1 GCA_028866015.1 Betaproteobacteria bacterium | reverse complement strand
ACGTTTTTCTCCTGGCCGATGCCGTCGGCGTCGCAAAAGCCGGACAGAAAGTGCCGGAAGGCTATTACAACCTGCAACTCATGCTGGGCAAGGTCCTGCGCAAGGGCGCCGTGCGCCTGTGCGGCACCTGCATGGATGCGCGCGGACTGGCGGATTCGGAACTCGTTGAAGGGGCACAACGCTCCACATTGGCCCAGTTGGCGCAATGGACCGCGGAAGCAAGCCAGGTCCTGGTTTTCTAGGAGGGAGCATGTTCTTCAAGCAATTGGCGACGCGGGAAGCGTCCTTGTCTTATTTCTTCGGTTGCGCCGGCGTGGGCAAATCCGTTGCCGTGGACGTGGTTGACGGAGATGAAGACTGGTTTGTGGAAGAGGCACGCCGGGCCGGCGTGCTGATCAATTGCGTGATCGACACGCACGTGCATGCCGACCATTACTCGGGCGGGTGGAAACTGGCTGCACGCCTGGGCATCCCGTACTGCCTGCATGAATCAAACCGGGGCGTCGTGCGCCATGATTTTTCCTCACTGCAGGATGGGCAGAAGCTGGGGGTGGGCAACGTCAACGTTCAGGTGCTGCACACACCCGGTCATACGCCCGACAGCCTCTGCCTGCTGGTGACCGACAAGCGGCGGGGAAACGCGCCCTGGTTCATCATCACGGGGGACACGCTGTTCGTGGGGGCCGTGGGACGCCCCGATTTGGCAGGCAAGGAGAAGGAAATGGCCGGCATTCTGTACGACAGCCTGCACGGCAAATTGCTGGTGTTGCCGGACGAGCTGGAAATCTATCCGGGTCATCAGGCAGGCAGCGTCTGCGGTGCGGGCCTGTCCGGGAAACCTTCTTCAACCTTGGGCTTCGAAAAGCGCTGGAACTCCGCACTCTCCATGGCCAAGCCGGACTTCATCGCGCAGGTGACAAGCGACATTCCGCCGCGGCCTGCCCAGATGGAAGCGATGGTTCGCGCCAATCTCGGCTTGCCCTCCTGATGCAAGGCCTATCGGCCGTTCAGCTGGGGCTGAAAAACAACCTCGGTCAGTTTCTGCTTCTGCTGCTGGTGAATGCCTTCGTGGGCGCCATGGTGGGCCTGGAGCGCAGCATCCTGCCCCTGCTGGCCGAAGCCGATTTCCACGTGCTGGGGCGTGTCGCCATCCTGTCGTTCATCGTGGTGTTCGGCATCACCAAAGCCCTGACCAACTATTTTGCAGGGCGCTTCTCCGACCGCTTTGGCCGCAAGCATGTGCTGGTGGCCGGCTGGCTGGTGGCGGCCCCGGTTCCTTTCCTGCTGATCTGGGCCCCCACCTGGAACTGGATTCTGGTAGCCAACGCCTTCCTGGGGGTGAGCCAGGGGCTCACCTGGTCCACCACGGTCATCATGAAAATCGACCTGGTAGGACCGGCGCGTCGCGGACTGGCCATGGGGCTCAACGAATTTTCCGGCTACTTTGCCGTGGCAGGCAGCGCGCTCGCCACCGGCTGGATTGCCGCGCATTACGGCCTGCGGCCGGAACCGTTTTACCTCGGCATCGCCTATGTGGC
>JAGWIW010000136.1 GCA_028866015.1 Betaproteobacteria bacterium | reverse complement strand
ATCGCGGCGGAAAAGCCCGCCGAGCCCGCACCGACGACTGCCACGTCAAATCCACCCCGCCCGAGGCGGTTGCAACAATCGTTCATCGTCTGTGCTTTCATGACGCGTTGACAGCGTCTCGATTTCAGTTCGGTACGGCGTGCGCCGGATAACCCGCGCCGGTCGACGCCGCTGCAATCCGCGCCGCGCTCGTGCGTTGGGGATCATAGCTGGCGCGCGCGGTTTTGGCCGCGAAATCGACGCTGACCGCGCTCACCCCGGCCACGCCTTCCATCGCCTTCCTGACGGTAATGGGACAGGCGGCACAGGTCATGTTTTCAATAGCAAATGTGGTCTGTTTTTGAGCCGCAGCCACGCCTGCGGGTCGATCTCGCGCCGCGCCGCCAAGAGCCAGCGCGACCCCGCCACCGGCCATAGCCAGCGCGGCCAGGCCGATTAAGAGTGTCTTCTTCATGAGCTTATCCTTTCAATAGAACCAGGGTGCCCACCAGCCGACGGTGAGGGCCACGATGACGATTGCAAGCCCCAGCCACAGCACGACCTTGGTGGTGCGAGCCGATTGCGGACGAGCGCAGTAGGAACCATCCTCGCATTGTCGCTTCGGCCTGAAATAGACGTGCCAGAAGCCCAACCCGAGCAGCGCGAGTGTGACAGCGGCGACATAGGGCTTGTAGGGCTCGAGCGCGGTCAGATTGGCGATCCACGCGCCGGATATGCCGAGCGTAACCATCAGCAGCGGAACAACGCAGCAGGCCGAAGCCAGCCCCGCACCGAGCAGGGCCCCCGTCGCAATCCAGCTTGCCGGCCGGGGCTCGGAACTTTCGAGGTGCGCCGGCTGTCTTGAATCTGGCGCAGCGACCATGATGCAATTCCCTTCTTTTGACTTTCTGCGCCGCAGTGTAGGGTCTGTAGGAACTACAGACTCAAGAGGTTTTTTCATGCAGTCGAAGTCTGGCCTGTTGCGCGCCCACCTTGCCCGGAAGACCGGCTGCAATCTTGAGACGATCCGCTACTACGAGAAAGTCGGGCTGCTGCCGGAACCACCGCGCAGCGCCAACGGCTACCGGGTCTATCCGCCCGAGCTAGCACAGCGCCTGCAGTTCATCCTGCGTTCCCGTGATCTTGGTTTCACGATGGAGGAGATACGATCGCTGCTCGTGCTGATCGACAAGGGCGAGCAGACATGCGCCGAGGTCATGGGCCGGACGCAGACCCATCTGGATCAGGTCCGACGCAGGATCAGCAGTCTCAAGCAGATCGAGGCAACGCTTGCCGCAACCTTGAGCCAATGCACTGGCGAGAACATTCCGGATTGTCCGATTCTGGAGAGTCTTGGTGGATTGGACCGAAGCAGCCAATTGCCATAGAATTGGTCGCTGACCCAGTCAGTACAGTGTCGTTAGACTGATCAACCAATCCGACATAAAGCTGAGAACGATCCTGTTGACCCGGTCAATCAGTCCCGTTCCCATAATCTCTGCCCCCTTCTATTCGCTCTCGCCGGGGACTTTCTCAACCTGCTGGCCTGGTCGGGGCGCG
>JAGWIW010000135.1 GCA_028866015.1 Betaproteobacteria bacterium | reverse complement strand
TTCCAGCACGATGCAATGGGTGGGCAGGCCGGCCCTGGCGATCCAGTCCAGCCATTTGCGCGCATCCAGGTGCTCGAACTGCACCGGGGACATGTTGACGCTCACCTCCACTTCCAGTCCCAGCGTTTCGCGCCAGCGGACGATGCACGCCAGCGTTTCCCGGAATACCCATTCCCCCAGCTCCGAAATCAGGCCGAACTCCTCGGCCAGCGGCACGAACACCGCAGGGCTCACCGCTCCCCGCACGGGATGGTTCCAGCGCAGCAGCGCTTCGGCCTTGGTGACGCGGCCGGTGGCGATTTCCATGATGGGCTGGAAATGCACGGCCAGCTCCTGGCGGGCGATGGCCTGGCGCAGGTCGTTGGTGAGGTGGAGCTTTTCCTGGGCCATGTGCTGCATGCGGTCCGTGAAATAGCTGAAGCGGCGGCGTCCGGCGGCCTTGGCGGCGTACATGGCCTGGTCCGCGTGGCGGATCAGCTCATCCAGGCCGGCGGCGTCATCGGGGTAGATGGTGATGCCAACGCTGGCCGACACATAGGTCACGACGCCATCTTCCAGCTCGAACGGGCTGGAAAGCTCCATGATGAGCAGTTCGGCCAGCCGCTCCAGGTGGGAGCTGCCGTCAAAGCCCCCCAGCACCACGGCAAATTCATCGCCGCCCAAGCGGGCCACCGTGTCCGAATGGCGCACGGTGCGGCCGATGCGCGCGGCGGCCATCTCGAGCAGTTCGTCGCCCCGGGCATGCCCCAGGCTGTCGTTCACTTCCTTGAAGTGGTCGAGATCGATGAACAGCAGCGCCACTTTCAGTCCCTGCCGTTCCGCTTTCCTGATTTCGTGATCCGCGCGATCGTAAAACAGGCGCCGGTTCGGCAGGCCGGTGAGCACGTCGAAATTGGCCTGCTGCCAGATCTGCTGCTCCTTCTGGCGCAAGTCGGAAATGTCTTCCACCATGGACCAGATGTAGGGCGTGCCGTCCTGCCCGTGAATGAGCGCGCCGTTCAGTCGCAGCGGCACGCGGCTGCCGTCCTTGCGCACGTATTCCTTTTCGTAGGGACCGTAGAAACCTTTTGCGGACAGCAACTGCAACTGCTCGGCCTCCTGCTCGGCATATTCCCTGGGGGTGAGCGTCCAGTAGTCGAGTGCCACCAGCTCCTCGGGGGTGTATCCGCAGATGCGCTGGAAGGCCGGATTGAATTCGAGAAAGCGCCCCTGCATGTCGGTGAGCGCAATGCCCATGGGAGAGAGTTCGTAGAGGCCCCGCAGCTTGCGGCTGATTTCCAGGAAATCTCCTTCCACCTGCTTGCGCTCCGTGACGTCGGTGGAAATGCCGCACAGGGCGGAAGGCACACCGTCCTCATACAGCAGGGGAAACTTCACGGTATGGTACGTGCGCAGGGCGCCGCCCACGGGGGTCACTTCCTCCGCTTCCACGAAACGCCCCGAGGTGAGCACCTGCCAGTCGTTCCGCCATAAGGCCTGTGCCTGCTCCTCGGGAAACAGGTCGAAGGCCGTCTTGCCCGCCACCTGCTCGTTGGGCCG
>JAGWIW010000062.1 GCA_028866015.1 Betaproteobacteria bacterium | reverse complement strand
ACTGTCCTTGAACGCCGGCATCGCGGTATCGAACTGCGAGCCGCCCTCGGCAATGGTCCAGTACATGAACGCATCCCAGCGCGACATCGGCATGTTCGAGAGCCAGGCGAGATTGCCGGGCGGCGGCGAGGGATTGCGGCCCGCTGGCCCGTCGCCCAAGCCTTCCGTGCCATGGCAGGCAGCACAATTGGCGGTATAGACTGCGGCTCCCCTCTCGAGCGTCGCCTGCGTTCGGGGCAGAGGGTTGGTCATGGAAGTGTACGGCGCTGGAATGCCCCACATCATGGCAACATGGTGGCGCGGCATTGGACCCGGACCGCGCCAATCCGGCCCCCGCTGCCATCCGCCCATCATGCCGCCCCGACCTCCCATCATCCCGCCACATCCGCCGGAAGACCGCGAAGACGGTCCGGTTTGCGCGACGGCAATCGCTCCCGCAATCAGAAGCGGAACGGCAATGGCGCCTAACTTGACGAGCTTCATGGAAGCCTCCTAGTCATCGAGCGAAACTTGGTGCTCACCGGCCGCTTCCCCGAATGCAGACTCGGGCCACGACCTTGCTCAGTCTTTCCCGAACAATCCCGGCGGCCTCGTTCAGCCTTGGATTGCCGATCGCCAGAATCGACGCGACTGGATCGATTGCCGCGACTTCGCACCTGCCATCCTCATTTTCCTAGACCACTACATTGCACGGAAGCACAATCCTGACCTTGTCTTCGATCAACAACGCGTCGTGCGCGAGCGCCGGATTGCAAGCGCCCACGATTCGGTAGTTGCGAAAAGGGATTGCCAGCTATCTGTCAAACACCGCCTTGATGTCGAACGAACGTTCCTGATCATGTACCGTCAGGAGCCATTTTGCAGCCCGCATATGCCTTTATTTGCATTGAAACACGGGGCGAGGCTGCAATTCCGTACCTGCCGGTCCATCAGAGTGAATTCTCGCCAGAACTGGTTCAACCGCAACCGAACCAGTCTGGTTTCAGTTCATTCGAAACGTGACTTTCGGCCAGGGTGCGCAACTTGATTTCCAAAGTGCTTCCGCACCACACGCCATTCATGCCAGACGAGAGCGATGAGCAGGATGTCGAGCGCGGTCAGCAGGACGAGGCCAAACGAATGATAAAAGGAAAATCGATAGATCTGATAGGCTATGAACCCGCTGAGCACGACCAGAGAGACCGGGTAGGCCCACAGCTTTTCCTTCAGGAGTCCGACGACGAGCAACGCGTTTATCAAACCGTGGCTGACGAGGTAGAAGGCGTAAAACGTTTCGGTGACGACCGATAAATGGTGAGCGGCATTGAGAAGATGGCGCGCCACAAAGTCGCGGGGGTCTTCGGCGAGCTCTTGCTGCGTGAGCGAGCCCACGCAGCGTGCGACCGTTGCCGTGGAAACGAAATAGAGCACGACACCGCCGCCGCATTCGATAGCGGCGTGCAAACCCTTCAGAATGAGGCTCACCTGAAAGATTTGACGGATTCGACGTTCGTTCATCGCGGTAGCTTTACTTCTGGCGGCCCCCAATCAACTCGATCGCTTCCCGATCATTGGTCACTCGCTCCAACGGGGCGGTCAAACCGTCCATAGCGTAGTGAAAGCACAGGCAGAACCAGCAGGTTGAGCACCATCGACGTGATCAGACCGCCGAGAATGACCACCGCCAGCGCGCCTTCGATCTCGCGACCGGGATCGTGCATGCCGAGCGCCAGCGGCAGCAGGCCGAGCGCTGTCACGATCGACGTCATCATGATCGGTGCGAGGCGGTCGGCGGCGCCGCGTATCGCAGTTTCCTGGTTCCACGAAGCGCCTTCCTCTCCGACCAGATGCTGAAAATGCGCGATCATCAGGATCGAATTCCTGAGCGTGATGCCGAACAGCGTCACGAACCCGACGATCGCGCCCAGCGACAGCGTGCCGCCCGTGACCAGTACGGCCAGCGCGCCGCCCGCCAGCGCGAACGGGAGGTTGGCAAGGATCAGCATGACGTTGCGCATACTGGCGGCGACGATCGACAGCAATAGCACGATGCCTATCGCTGCAAGCCCGCTGTTGAGCAGTAGCGCGCGTTGCGCCTGGGCCTGCGCCTGCGCGGTGCCGCCGAAGGTAAGGTAGGTGCCCTTGGGCAAATTGACGTTCTTGGCGATCGCCCGCTTCGCTGCCGCGACGAACGACGCGACGTCGCGACCGCGAACCTCGGTGGTGACCGTCTGGACGCGCCTACCACCCTCGTGCTGGATCTGATAGCGCCCCGGCGCGTAGCGTACGTCGGCCACGTCCTTCAGACGGATGAATGCGCCCGATGGCGTTCGGATGGGCAGCGCATCGACCGTGGACGCCGACCGCCGCGCCGCCGGGCTGAGAATGGTGATCAGGTCGAAGGTGCGGTCGCCATCATAGAGCTGACCGGACACCTGCCCCTGGAAGGCCGCACCCACCGCGTCGAGCACCTCGTCGGGCGTAAGGCCCCAGCGGACCAAGTCAGGCTCGCGCAAAGCGACCTGCAGTTCCGGCAGGCCGGGCGGCGACTGAATCCGCACGCCCGAGGCGCCGTGAACGGCCCTCAATGCAGACGCGATGCTGTTGGCGACCTGGTCGAGGCCATCAAGATCGGGACCGTAGACGCCGATCGCGACTGGCGCGGTATAGCCCGACAGCGTTTCCTCGACGCGCTCGGTGAGGAAGGTGTTGAACGACGTCTGGACGCCGGCGAGCCCGGAGATCGCCTTGGCGATCCGCTGGTCGACAATCCGCGACTGCGCACCGTCAAGCGGCTCTAGATCGACCTCCAACTCGCTCGATTGCGGCCCGGCGGTATCTTCCCCGCGCGGCGCACGCCCGATGCGCTGCGCCACCGACCGCACGCCGGGTATCGCCGACAACCGCTTGCTCAGGATCGCGCCGATGCGCATCGATTGTTCGATCGAACTGCCCGGCGCCAGCGTGGCGTGAACGATATAATGCCCCTCGCGCATGGGCGGGATGAAATTGCCGCCGAGGAACGGCAGCACTGCGAGGCTCGTGACCGTTAGCAGCGTTACGACGATTCCGACCGGACGGGGACGATCGAACACGCGGCTGAGCAACCGCTCGTAGCGGCCGCGCAGCCAGCGCGAAACGGGCGGCTCGACCTCGTCGCTCCGGCGGATCAGCAGCAGCGACAATGCCGGCGTCAGCGTCAGCGCGACTACCAGCGACGCCAGCACCGCCGCGATATAGGCGATGGCGAGCGGACCGAACAAGCGCCCGGCCAGCCCCGGCAGCGCGACTACCGGCGCGAACACCAGGATCACCGCGAAGGTCGCATAGACGACTGCGCTGCGCACTTCGAACACCGCGTCGAACACGACCGCCGCGCGAGGACGAGGCTGCGATACGCCTTCGTTCTCGCGCAGCCGCCTGACGATGTTCTCGACCCCGATCACCGCATCGTCGACGACCTCGCCAATCGCGATGGCGAGGCCGCCGAGCGTCAGCGTGTTGAGGCCTCCACCGAAGGCGCCCAGCACCAGCGTTCCAGACAGCAGCGACAGCGGAATGGCGAGGCATGAGATCGCGGCGGTGCGCAAGTCGAACAGGAACAGGAACAGGACGACCGCGACGAGGATCGAGCCGAACAGCAACGAGGTCTCGACATTGCCGATCGCCGTCTCAACGAAATTCGCGGGACGAAACAGCGCGGGATGGAGCGTGATATCCTGTGCAGCCAAGGCCGGTTTGAGATCCCGGAGCGCGGCATCCAGTCGCCTGGTCACGGCAAGCGTGTTCGAGCCATACTGATTGCTGATGTTGATGACGACGCTGGGCCGACCGCCGATGGTTGCCGCGCCGGTCGGCGGTTCGGGCGCGACGACGACGTCGGCGATATCGCCGAGTGTCACGCGGCCCGCGCCCTGCGCGACGACCACCGTCCGCGCGATCTGCGCCGGCGTCAGCATCTGCCCTTGGGGCTGGATGACGATGCGCTGGTTGGCGGTGTCGATGAAGCCGGCGCCGTGCACGCCGGTCGCCTGTCGCGCAGCGGCGAGGATGTCCTGGAGCGACAAGCCATAGCTGATAAGCTTTTCAGGATGGACCTGTATCTGAACAGACCGAAGGTCGCCGCCGAAAACCACGACGTCGGCGACGCCGGGCACCGCAAGCAGGCGTGGCCGCACCGTCCAGTCGGCGATCGTGCGCAGGGTCATCGGCGACGCGGTCCTGGACGACAGGCCGACCACCAGCGTCGTCGCCGTTGACGAGGTAAGCGGCGTCAGCGTCGGCGGCGCGATTCCCTGCGGCAGGTCATGGCTGGCCGTCGCGAGCCGTTCGGCGACCAGTTGGCGGTCGCGATAGATGTCGCTGCCACGATCGAAATAGACGTGGATCGCGGACAGGCCCTGGATCGAGGTCGATCGCAGGGCCTCGACGCCGGGCACGCCGTTGATGACCCGCTCGAGCGGCGTCGTGACCAGCGCTTCGACCTGATCGGGCGACAGGCCGGCGGCCTCGGTCTGGATCGTTGCCTGGGGCGGCGCGAACTCCGGGAACACGCTGTAGCTAGCGTGCGACAGGTCATAGACGCCGTAGATCGCCAGCATGCAGGCGAGTGCGATGACGATGCCCCGAAAGCGAACCGCGAATGAAATCAGCGACTGCTGCAGCCCGCGCGGGGCAAGTTCAGTCATCAGGATCGCCCCCGGCCGGTGCGGCGCCGGGTGGCGGCTGCATTTCCTGCGACAGCAACAATTGTGCGCCGCGCGTAACGAGCGCGGTGCCAGGCGCGATCGAAGGGTCGAGATAGCCGCCATCGACCGGTGTGCCGGTGCTCACAGGGGCACGGCGGAAGCGCCCGGCAGCGATCCGCTGATAGGCCCAGCTCTCTCCCTGCCAGATGATGACCGCCTCGCTCGGTACCAGCACGCCGGTCAGTTGCGGCCCCTGCGGCAGCGCAACTCCGAGCGTCGAGCCGGCGAGCAGCGCCGGGTCGGCAGGGGCGACGTAGAAATAGGAGGCCCCCTGCACGCGCGGATCGGTGCGCACCGCCGCCGCAACATAGCGCGCCGCAACCGGCCGCCCATTTCCAAGTGCGAGCGTGACCTTCTGTGGCGGCCCTCGGACATCGGCGGGCGTGCTGATCTGGATCAGCACTTGCCGGCGCGCGGCCAGCGATTGGGCGATTGGCCCCAACGGCCAACGGCCGATCACCGGACCGAACTGCTGTTCCAACGCGAAGGCGGCGCTGCGGAGGCTGGTGCGGGCAGCGTCCGCGGCCGCAATGTCGGCCGTCGCGCTCGCCGCGGCGCCTTGCAATTCCGCCTGTGAGACGTTCTGATTATCGGCGTAGAGCGCCTTGTCACGTGTATAGGCGGCGCTCGAAGCGGCGCTTCGCGACTGAGCCGTTCGCAATTGTGCAGCAGCCGACGATGCGGTGCTTATGAGATCGGCAAGCGGCGTCAGATCGACGACGGTCGCCACCGCATCCGTCGAGGCTCTCGCCGTCGCGGGCTTGAGCAGCGTCACGACGATGCCGCTTGCCGTCACCTCGTCGGGATCGAGCGAAACGGTTCCGATCGCAGTAGTTCCCGGCGCGGCGGGCGTGGTGGTGACCGAAACTGGCGGACCAAGCAAGCCGGCGAACCACAACACGGCCAGCGTGAGGAGGATGCCGACAACTCCGGCGATCATGATCAACGGCAGGCTCTTGCGTGTCATCTCGCATCCTTCGGCAGCGCGCCAACCGTCAGGGCCGGGAGGATCTCGAGACCACCGACCAACGGCACTTGGACAGCGTCCTCGAGCGCGCCGAGCGACTTCTCCCGGATTTCGAGGGCGGTCAGCCTTGCCTGGCGCGCGGCGAGCAGATTGGCCTGTTCGGCAAGCAAGGCCGGTCGATCGATCCGACCGACGGAAAGTTGGCGTTGGAGCTTGTCGACGCGGCCCTGTTCGGTCGCAACGAGCCGGTCGGCGGCGGCGAACTGTCCGGCGCTTGCGCGATAATCGGTGACCGCGGCGTCGATCTTGCCCAGCAGGGCGCTTTGTAATGCCTCAAACTGTGCCGCCGCTAGGGTACGCCGCGCCTTGCCCTCGGCGATCGGACCGCCGTTTTGGTTGAAGATCGGCAGGGCGGCAGCTGCATTGAGGCCGATCTTGTTTTGCCCCTGGTCGTATGTGTAGCTCGGGCCGAGCGTCAAATCCGGAATCCGTTTGGCAAGCTCAAGCCGATAGGCCGCGTCGGCGGCATCGTAGCGGGCGAGCGCGGCCTGGATATCGGCGCGACCGGTCAGTGCATCGCGGCGCAGCTTGGCAAGGTCGAACGATGCGGGGGGCGCAGCGAACGCCGCGTCGCCGATCTCCACACCGTCGAGCGCCGCCATTGGCACGCCGACAGCCGCCGCAAGCGCGGCGCGAGCAGCGGCGAGGTTGTGTTGCTGATCGGCGACGGCGAGCGCTGCCTGTTGGCGTGCGGATTCGGCTTGCGCAGCATCGATAGACGAGGCGCCGCCGAGTTGAAGACGATCGTCGAGCATATGTGCAAGCTCGGTCGCAACGACGAGGCGCTCATGCGCCAGCGCCAGTTGCGCGGCGGCCGAACGATGGTCGAGCATCGCCGAGCGGACGCTGCTGCGCACCGTCCAGGCAGCCGCGGCGAGATCATGGCGCGCGGCACGCGCGAGATCGCTTGCCTGCTCGATGCGCTCGCCGCGCTTGTGGAACAGTTCCAGCACTACTCCGATCGCCGCCCCGATCGTCCAGGGAGAGACGAGCCCGACAGGGTTCGCGCGCTCAAGCGAGAGGCTGCCCTGCGGATTGGGGCGCTCGCGCGCGGTTTTGATTCCGGCCTGGGCCAAGGCGAGCTCGGCATCGGCCACCTTCATGTCCGGCCGGAAATAGAGCGCGGCGAGCGTCAGCCGGTCTAGATCCCATTTTTGCTGGAACGGAAGACCACTGGCGTCGAGGAACGATAGCAGACGAGGATCAGCCAGCGAACGCTGCTCGATACGCTGCGCCGACAGCTCGGGCGCGAGATTCTGCGGCGCCGGCGTCGCGCAAGCCGACAGCGTCGACACTACGGCCAGGATCAGCGAAGCGGAACGAAACGAGGCC
Source organism: Betaproteobacteria bacterium (assembly GCA_028866015.1). Lineage (GTDB taxonomy): Bacteria > Pseudomonadota > Gammaproteobacteria > Burkholderiales > Ferrovaceae > JAKBAT01. The sequence goes on along the minus strand of JAGWIW010000062.1, from coordinate 878 downwards.
ATCGCCGGCGCCATGGCCGATGGCAGATTACGAATGGATGACGCTCAGGCGTCGGAATCGTCATCCAGCCGGGCGAAAGCCATTGTCACCGCTGTGCCCGTGCCAACGGTCGAAGTCAGTGTAACGGTCCCTCCGTGCCGCTCGACGATCGCCTTGACCATCGATAGACCCAGGCCAGCGTGATCGGTGCCCGCTCGCGCACGATCGGCACGGTAGAAACGGTCGAACAGCCGCTGCCGGTCGACCGGGCCAATGCCGTCGCCGTCGTCGCTTACCGTGACATGCAGGCGGCGACCCTCGACCTGGGCGGTAATCTCAATGGCCGTCGCGGTCCCGCCATGCGCGATCGCATTGGAGACGAGATTGCCGAGCGCCTGCTGAAACAGAGTGCGGTCGAGCGGCCAGCTCAGATCTGATGGGGCGTCCGTCGCTATCGTCAATCCCGCCTCGCCCGTACTCGCCTCGTAGAAGTCGCGCACGGCGTCGATTTCCCTCGCGATTACAGCCTGTCCAATCGAAAGCGCGTCGCTCCCACCGACGCGAGCGAGGAACAGCAAGCTGGAAACGATACGCGAGATTCGGCCACATTCCTCAAGGCATGAGCCCAGCACCTGCTCGTAATCCTCACTCGATCTTGTGCGCGACAGTGCCACCTCGATCTGACCGCGCAGATTGTTCACCGGCGTGCGTAGTTCGTGCGCGACATCGTCGGAGAACTGGCCGACGCGCGCAAAAGACTCCCCGAGGCGGTCGAGCATCGTGTTAAACGCCAATACTACGCGGCGAAGTTCTTCCGGCAGCCCTTCGACGGCGATGCGCTCGTGGAGGTTGCTCGATCCGATCCGCTCGGCAACACGTCCGATTCGCTCGATCGGGCG
>JAGWIW010000018.1 GCA_028866015.1 Betaproteobacteria bacterium | reverse complement strand
CGGGTACGGGTACGGTGACGCTGAGCGGCACGACAACCGGAGCGCAGCAGGGCAACACGGTGACGGTGACGTTGGGTGATGGCCAGACCTACACGGGTCAGGTGGATGCGCAGGGTCACTACACCATCACGGCGCAGGCGTCGGATCTGATTGCCAACCCGGGTCATACGCTGACGGCGACGGTGACGGCGACGGACGGTTCGGGTAACACGCTGACGGCGACGAGTGCGCCGGCGAGCTACACGGTGGAATCGGCGCCCACCATCACGGTGAGTGCGCCGGATGTGACGTGGGCGAACGAATCCGGAAATCTTTCCATAACCGGCGTCACCACAGGAGCAACGCCTGGAAATACTGTGACTGTCACACTGGCAGATGGGGTCACATATTCTGGAACAGTCAGCCAGGATGGAACGTTTACCATTTCCAATGTGCCGGCCAGTGACCTGATCAACAATGCAGCGCATACGCTGACAGCCACGCTTGTTGCCATCGACAGCTCGCAGAACAGCCTCTCGGTCACCAGTGCGCCAGCCAGCTACCTTGTAGACATCAACCCCACTGTCTCCATTACGGCGACCGTCGGTGACAATAACGACGTGACTTGGGCTGAACAGGGCATCAACGCCCATGGCCACAGTGACAATGATGGTGATGACGGCACCAGATCGCTGCAGGTGCAAGGCCAGGTTAGTGGTGCTTTCTCTGCGGGCGATACTGTAACGGTTTCAATAGGCACCTCAAGCTACACCACCACTGTGAAGGCTGATGGGAGTTACAGTGTCAATGTGGATGCTTCGGTCCTGACTTCCAACACTTCCGTAACAGCCACTGTTGCTGCTCACGATTCATCGGGATCCTTGCAAGACGCTTCAGTCACGCAAGCGTACTCTGTCGACGCGGTTCCGACACTTACGGTGAATATCCCTTCCGGGAATGACTTGACTTGGGCAGAGCAGAGCTCTGGCGGGCAAGTGGCCGTAACCGGGCAAGTGAGCGGAACCTTTACGGATGGGGATACCGTCACACTTAAAGTTGGTGGAAATACTTATTCCGGAACCGTGAACTCCAATGGCAGCTACTCCATCAATGTCGATGAGTCGGCGCTCGCGAACCATGATTCCATCAAGGCAACTTTGAACGCTACAGATAGTGCGGGCCAGTCCATTTCTGTATCGCAAAACCAGCCCTATACGGTGGACGTGGCGCCCTCAATCAGTGTGAGCGACATCAATTGGGAGGATGGCAGTGCAACAGTGTCCGGCCATGTCCATGGCACCTATTCGCAAGGTGACGTGGTTACCGTCATGGTGGGGGGTAGCCAGTTTACGGGAAACGTGAATCAGGATGGCAGTTTCAGTGTTAGCGTCAGCCAATCGGCATTAGGAAGCAGCGGCACGGTCACAGCGTCGATCACAGCTACCGATTCGGCTGGCCAAACAACGACTGCAGAGAGTAATCCGAAGTCATATCACCATGACAGCAGCTTTGACAGCAGCGCATCCAGTAGTGGACAGAACGGTGACGGTGGCGTTGACCAGGGAGGAGGTCAGTCTGGCAATATCCAGACGGGTGACAGTTCTTCTCAGAGTGGGGCCTCCGGGGAAAATAATGGTGATAACAGTGGCACTGCCAGCACACCGCCGGCGATTTCCGTGGACGCAGTCAATGGCAGCGGGGTCATCGATATTGGTCGGGAAAGCACCAATGCAAGCATTGCCATAACGGGTACGGTGACAGGGACGTTCCTGGCGAACGATTCGGTGACGCTGTCGGTAGGCAATACGACCATTGGTACCGGGCAGGTGGATGCCAGCGGGCACTATAGTATTACCGTTTCTGCATCCAGTCTGGAAGGCGCCACATCGGTTACGGCTTCGGTCCTGGCACACGACGCATCCGGGAATGGTACGACAGCAACTTCTACCCAGGCCTACACGGTGGAAGCCATGCCGCAGATTACGGTGGACGGGTTGAACTCATCCTATGTGGTGAATATTGCTGATGAAAGCGCCAATGCCACGGTCAACGTAACCGGGACCGTATCGGGTACCTACCAGCAAGGCGATCAGGTGACGCTGACGGTGGGTACTGGTTCTTACACGGGATCTGTGGATTCAACAGGACATTACAGTATTGGGGTTTCTGCCTCAGCGCTGGAATCGGCGAATTCGATCACGGCTTCTGTGACCGCCCATGATTCCAGCAATAATGCTGCAACGGTGTCTGCTTCACAAGCCTACTCTGTAGAAGCCTTGCCGCAGATTACCGGCCTGATCGTGGGCGGGAACAATGAAATCACTGTGGGAGATCAGCACTCCAACCACGCAGTGGCAGTGAGTGGGACGGTTACCGGCACATTTGAAGCGGGGGACATGGTAACCCTCGAGGTGGGAAGCAACAGTTTTACTGGCACGGTGGGATCTGATGGGAGCTTTAGCATCAGCGTTTCGGCCCACGACCTGGCTGGAGCATCGTCTGTAACGGCTTCGGTAACAGCCAGTGACTCCACGGGCCACACGGCCACAGCCACCCAGAGCGATTCCTATGTGGTCGACCCTTTGCCGGGCAATAGCCAAGGGCAGGGTCATGGGCAAGCGGGAACTAATTCGAATAGTATTCAGTCGGTCAGTCTTTCCACGGAGGGGAACTCGCCTGGTGGAGGCTCTGGAAGCAGTGGTAGTAGTGACAGTGGCAACAGCACGGTCAGCACACCGCCGGCGATTTCCGTGGACGCAGTCAATGGCAGCGGGGTTATCGATATTGGCCGGGAAAGCGCCAATGCAAGCATTGATATAACGGGTACGGTGACAGGGACGTTCCAGGCGAACGATTCGGTGACCTTGACGGCTGGTAATGCAGTCATCGGGACAGGCAGTGTGGATGCCAGCGGGCACTACAGCATTGCCGTTTCTGCATCCAATCTGGAAGGCACTGCATCAGTTACGGCTGCAGTCCTGGCACATGACGCATCCGGGAATGGTACGACAGCGACTTCCACCCAGTCCTATACGGTGGAAGCCATGCCGCAGATTACCGTGGACGGCTTGAACTCGTCTTATGTAGTGAATATTGCCGATGAAAGCGCCAATGCCACGGTCAACGTAACCGGAACCGTATCGGGAACCTACCAACAAGGCGACGAGGTGACGCTGACGGTGGGTTCTGGTGCTTACACCGGGTCTGTGGATTCAACGGGACATTACAGTATTGGGGTTTCTGCATCGGCGCTGGAATCGGCGAATTCGATCACGGCTTCTGTGACCGCCCATGATTCCAGTAATAATGCTGCGACGGTGTCTGCTTCACAGGCCTACTCTGTAGAAGCCTTGCCGCAGATTACCGGCCTGACCGTGGGCGGAAGCAATGAAATCACGGTTGGTCAGCAACAGTCAAACGATTCAGTGGCAGTTAATGGGACGGTTACTGGCACATTTGAAGCGGGGGACAAGGTAACCCTTGAGGTGGGAAGCAACAGTTTTACTGGCACGGTGGGATCTGATGGGAGCTTTAGCATCAGCGTTTCGGCCCACGACCTGGCTGGAGCATCGTCTGTAACGGCTTCGGTAACAGCCAGTGACTCCACGGGCCACACTGCCACAGCCACCCAGAGCGATTCCTATGTGGTTGATCCCGTGCCGGTTCAAACCCAAGATCAAAGCCAAGGCCAAGTTCTGCAAAGCCAAGACCAAGGCACTTCAAACCAAACCCAGTCACAGCAGGGAATCGTTTCGGGTACATCCTCAGGTTCAGATCTGTCTGGCCTGATCAGCAGCCAGCACGATGCTGCACTCAATGTCCCCACAAATGGAGGGCAGGGGGCCGGATCAAGCAGTACCCTGAATATCAATGACGTGGTATCGCCCAGCTCGGGAGACTTGCTGCAGAACCTGGCTGTAGCAGGACCAGGATCCTCGGGGGCTGCTGATAGTTCGGCTTCTGCGGCAGGTAGTTCCCTGGTAACTCCGCCGATAACTCCGGACACGACCAATGGATCTGCCCTTATGGATCCGGAGTTGTTGAAAAGCATTGTTGCCGCCGTGACTCCCCCACCCCCGCCAGGTCACCACTAAGGAGCATCGGGTTTAATCACGGGCTGATGATTTATATATGCACTGGTTCTTCGCTGGACAGCTGTTGGGAGTACTGGCTGCATACGGGCTTTTACTGACGCGGCTTTTTCCGATTCACTCCTTGCTGGCGTTCGCCTTGATCCAGGGGGGGGTAGCAGCAGCCATCACCTGGATCTTGCGGGGGCCGCGTTGGTGGTTCCCGCTTCACGTTCTGTTCTTGCCATCGATCATCCTTGCGAGCAGGCAACATTTCTCGTCGATCTGGTTTCTGGCAGGGTTCGCTCTATTGCTGGCCATATACTGGACCAGCTTCAGAAGTCGAGTCCCCCTGTATCTGACCAATAGACCAACAGCCGATGCTCTCCTGAATCTGATCCAAACGGAAGGAGCCGTTCGGGTGTTGGATGCTGGATGCGGAACAGGTTTTTTGCTGCGTTGGCTGGCACTGAATGCCCCAAGCCTCCGTTTCGAAGGTTTGGAAATCGCCCCGTTGCCATGGCTGCTGGCCTGGATGAAAACACGCGGTCTACCGAATTGCGCAGTAGTGCGGAAAAGCCTTTGGCACATGCCCTGGGGCTTTTCTGATGTGGTCTATGTGTTCCTTTCCCCTGTCCCCATGGTGGAGGTCTGGCGAAAAGCATTGGCTGAAATGAGGCCGGGGGCACTTCTGGTAAGCAACAGTTTTGAAATTCCTGGAGTGCTCCCCGAGCAAGTGATCACTGTTGCCGATAGGCGAAAAACCCGGCTCTTGATTTATCGGATTCCATCACAATCCCCTACGTGAAGCGGTTATTCGTGGTGGAATTTGCGCAAGGGTAAAGCCGGGCCGGGTGGGTTATGAGAAAAGGGACTCAGAGCCCCAGTTCTGATAAGCCAGGATGATCGTCCGGGCGGCGTCCCAACGGCCAGTGAAATTTCCTGTCCTCTGCTTTGATCGGCAGGTCATTGATGCTGGCAAAGCGTCTCTGCATCAAGCCGAACTCATTGAATTCCCAGTTTTCGTTGCCATAGCTGCGAAACCAATGGCCCGAGTCGTCATGCCATTCGTAAGCGAAACGCACAGCGATACGATTGCCCGTGGTAGCCCAGAGCTCCTTGATTAGTCGGTAATCCAGCTCCTTGGCCCACTTGCGTTGCAGAAATGCTCGCACGGCTTCGCGCCCAACGGGAAACTCTGCGCGATTTCGCCACCGGGTGTCTTCCGTATAAACCTGAACGACGCGGTCAGGATCCCTTGAATTCCAGGCGTCTTCGGCCATGCGGACTTTTTGGGTTGCTGTTTCCACTGTGAAGGGAGGTAGTGGTGGCTTGGTTTCCATGAATCAATTCCTCAAGCAAAAACAAGAAGGGAGAATGAGCGTATATTATTGTGACGGCTATTTTCGCGCGATGGATTTTTTAAAGTCAACGCGCTGGATCAACTGCCCGTTCTTGTAGCAAGAGGAGCGTAATTGAAGAGGAATGATGACATGAAAAAACTGATGATCGCACTGCTCGTGGGCCTTGCTTGCAATCTTGCCTATGCGGATGGTTGGCGTGGGGGAGAAGGCGGGCGTGGCGGCTGGCGAGGAGGAGAATGGGGTGGTGATGGGGATGGTGCTGGCTGGGCGATTGGATCAGCACTGGTGGGAGGGATTCTTGGCGGGATGATGGCGCAGCAGGCCCCTGTGTACGCAGCACCCGCCCCAGCAGTTATTGCCCCTCCACAAGTCTATGTGCCTGCGCCTCCCCCGGCCTATGCATACCCGCAACCCGTCTATGTACAGCCGGCTTATCCTGCCCCGTACTACTACGGAGGGCGGGGGTGGGATGATGACTGAAATTTATGAGGGATGGCAGTGCATCGGTTGTGGAAAAATCGATGTGGATCGTCCCTGTGTGGGGATCTGCCAGGACCGCCCGGTTCGGGTGGTACTGGCAGAAGATTACGAGCAGTTGATGAAGCGAAACAAGCAGTTGGAATCCATTGTGCGAAGGCTTGTGCTTTCAAAACCGCATGCAGGGGCCTGGGAGGCATCCTTCAAGGCACTTCAGACAGAAGCCCTCGCCTTGAGCAAAGTGCAGACTTGATGTTCCCAGCGGTAGTCTGCGGGTATTTCCATCAACTAGCGGCTGGAGTTTGACCAGGCGCAACCACGAACAATGCCTGTGTGGTTTTCCCCCCTGACGACGTTTGCCGAGAAGATTCCAGCGTCAAAATCATGACCCACGTAAAGCGGTAGCTGTGCAGCAGGTTAACGAGGCTGTGATACCGAGAGTGCTAATTTGCGTGCAAATATGCGCATGGTCATTCCTGACTTGAAACGCTAAGACCGGTCGTTGCGAGTTGCCCGAGCAGGTGCATGATCGTAGCGATGGGCCAACTCATAGCTGAACAGGGCCAGTACCACGCAAAGCAGGGGCAGCCAGGCAAACAAGCTGATGCCGTGCCATATCAGCAGCCCCGAAACTACTGCGCCGAGAGCATAAGCTGCAAATGTGCCCACCTGATGGCGGGGGTCCGGTGCAGGCCTGGGGGTGGCGTTGTCATGCAGCAGCGAATGAGTGAAAAAAATGACGATGTTGATGAGGGTGCTGGTAAATACGATGGTACTGATGCCGGCCGGCCCTATGTTGCGAGCAGTCACCCCCTGGATTCCCATGCCGATGGCGGACAGCAGGATCAACATATACACGGCCACCCCTTCATCAGTTGGACCATCCGCAACATGCCAAATCAGTGCAAAACCAGCCAGGCATCCGATTTCGAGCCAAAACAGGGGGCGCACATGGGGTAGTCTGCGCAGGTTGGCCGGGTCAGGGTCGTACAGGGCGGCCGTCATGGCAGCGCCAAAAATGAAGCCGGCAAAAGCCAGCAAGGAATGCACTGCGGCCAGCATGTGCCCTTTGCTGATGGCGATGGCGAGAAGGGCCACGTTTCCAGTCATGCCTGAAGTGAATACGTCACCCAGCTTCATGAATGCCAGCACATCCGTACAACCGGATGCGCACGACAGGAAAAGGAGGCCGAAGCCTTCCGTGACTGTGACATTTTTCATGATGCGCACCGGAATGTTGTGTCTCTGACGGTGGCGCCCATCACGCGAAACAACGTGATGGGTGGTATTTGGCGGAGAGAGAGTCTACCTTATGGGAGACACCTTGAAACAAGTTAATTTCTCTTAATTCGCCGCTTACGCATATTCTACGCGGGTTTCAGAACGTTGTTTGTTTTTCCGGGTGTCACCCCGTATCATCCGACCTCACTTTTTTTGTTGGTTCGGATGTTGGTTAAAGATACCTAGCGAGAAAAACAGCCCATGCCAAAAATTGCCAAGGAACTTGGTCCCCTTGCCGTCTCAAGGATCACAGAACCTGGTTATCACCCCGTTGGAGGCGTTCCTGGCCTTCTTCTGCGCGTTTCAGACACCGGAAGCCGGAACTGGATTCTCCGAGCCACAGTCGGCTCCAAACGTCGGGATATAGGTCTTGGGGGCTACCCAGCAGTTACCCTAGCCGATGCCAGGAACAAGGCTCGGGATGCCAGGGACATGATCAAGGCGGGTTTGGACCCGGTTGCCGAGGCTGAATCTGCCCGGAGCAAGCTCTTAGCCGAACAAGCCAAGCAAGTGACCTTCGCTGATGCTGTGATCCATTTCCTGAATGCCAAATCAGAGGAATGGAGCAACCGGAAGCATGGGGACCAGTGGCGCAACACCCTACGGGAATACGCAGAACCCATCCTGGGGCAGATGCTGGTTTCAGACATTGACGTGGTCCACATCGAGCGTGTCCTTGCCCCCATCTGGAAGACCAAGACAGAAACCGCGTCCAGGCTTCGTGGGCGCATTGAGGCCGTCCTTGCATGGGCTACGGTCCGGAAATACCGCCAGGGAGCAAATCCGGCAGTCTGGAGAGGGAATCTGGACCATCTCCTAGCCAAGCCATCAAAGATTGCCAAGGTCCAGCATCATCCGGCCCTGCCCTACCAGGAGTTAGGCGATTTCATGGTCTCCCTGCGCCAGAAAGGAGGCATAAGTGCAAGGGCACTGGAGTTTGCCATCCTGACCACTGCCCGTTCTGGAGAGGTTCGCGGAGCAACCTGGGCAGAATTCGACCTCGCAGCCGGTATCTGGACAATCCCAGCGGAGCGGATGAAAGCTAAAAAAGAACACCGCGTTCCCCTGTCACGAAGCGCCCTGGACCTGCTTAGGGCGCTCCCTTCGTCCGATAGCCCCTACGTGTTCCCAGCCCCAAAAGGGGGGATGCTGTCTGATATGGCCTTGTCTGCAGTTACCAAGCGAATGGGCTTGGAAGCAGTTCCCCATGGGTTCAGGTCCACTTTTCGTGACTGGTGCGCCGAGCAAACCAACTACCCCAGGGAAGTGGCAGAAATGGCCCTGGCCCATACCATCGGAAATGCTGTGGAGGCTGCCTATCGCCGGGGAGACTTGTTTGAGAAGCGGCGTAATCTCATGCAGGAATGGGACAACTACTGTAACCCCCAAGCCTCAGAAAAAAACAACAAAGTTACTGCAATCAGAAGAATTCACGGATGAATACGAACAGCGGAAGATTGTCCTTAGAGCCTAACCATAGCCCACCGACTGCTGAGGAATCGGCTGCATATGCCACGGAGACTATTTTCAGATTCATCGCCATGCTAAAAGCAGGCATGACTCATATGGGAATTGACGATGAATACCTTGCCCCAATGACACTGGATCGCATTATCCATCAACTGCGAACTGGGAAAGCGGACTCAAAACTCCAATGCTTTATTGCAGACTTCATCGAAAGAAACATTGACCACCCAGACATATCAAGAGAAATTTTAGGTCTTTCACCAAGGACTCCAGGACGACAAAATGTGCGGCACAAGAGAGAACACCAAGCAATTTATGCCTACGTAACTGCTCATGAGTCTGGTTGTGATGAATTGGACTGCCTTGAAAGAGCATACAAGGCGCTTTATCCAAAATCCGGCAGTGAGGGTGAACCTGTAAGCAAAGAGACCAAAAAAACAAACATGGATCGGCTGAAAAACCTCCTCGTTAAGGCTGGAGCACGTCAGCAAAGAAAGAGGGGAAGGCCCAAAGCACGCCCATAAATTACCAGCATCAACTATTTGATTTTCGCCTAATTTTTTTAGGTTTCCCATGTTGAGAGAATGAATGCTCGATTAACCACTCTCGACACGAGGAAACATGACCCAGGAAACACAACAGCGGATTCTCCGCATTCAAGAAGTTTCACATCTGGTGGGCCTCAGCCGAGCCAGCCTCTATAGGCTCATGCGGCTTGGCCTCTTCCCCAAATCTATCAAGCTTGGCCTATCGGCAGTTGGCTGGGATAGCAACGACCTAGTGCGATGGATTTCCAGCCGCAAGCCAAACCCTTCTTCCATGCACTAAGGAGCAACAGATGAATCAATTGAACCAAACGGTGGAAATCGTCGACTTGACCCAAGAGCCGTTCGATTTAGTCACCGTTACCCTAAAAATCCCTGGCGAACTGATTGATAAGTTAAGGATGATCTCCTTCATCGAAGGGTTATCTCCTAGTGGCTGGCTTGAAAGAGTAGTCACCGACTATCGGCTATTCGAATTGAACCCCTCGAAAGGAGCAACCAAATGAACTTCTCAAGCGAAACTGACATGAACGACTCAGCCGGATTCTATCTGGTGAACCATGAGGTTTTTTGCAAGACATTGCAAGAAACTGAAGTGGCTGAGACCTTCGAACTAGGGTCAATCACGATCTACTTTGGAAAGCGTCAAGGGCGAAATGTTTGGATCGTAGACAACCCCTCCGGCGTCCATGAGTATCACTATCCAGTCTGGGTTGAGACACATGGATCTGAGCTGCTTAGTTGACGACTCTACTGGGATCGAAAGGCTGGAACTGGCCCTTAGCAGGGCCAGTTCTGGGAACCTCAAGTCCCAGCTCTACACCTACATAGAGGACAGGAACGAAACCAGGGCGCTGATCGTCGGACATGAACTGAGCAGGCGAGGTATCCCTCCGTGCTTTCGTGGAGTGAACATGAATGACGGGGAGTTGTTCGGGCATGAGTCCGGACAAATTTTCGCCATGCTGGATTTGCAATGGGTGGCGACGCAATACCCGCGCCACGAGCCGCATTGGAAACGAGCCAAGGGAATTTGGGTGAACCAAAAGTATACCGCTACAGCCCGCTATCTCCTGTGGTCCGGAAGGCGGTCGCCTGGGCAGGTTGCCGTTGCCCTCAACCTTACGGACCAGCAGCAGTTGGAATGCACTTGGATTCAGTTCACGACCGTTGCTCGTTGGCGATCACGGCTGATCCAGCGCATCCCATTTGCCCGTGAGCGCATAGCTGAGTCGGTCCGAATGAAGGATAGGCGCTCTGTGGAAGAGCAGGACGCAACGATCAAGCGACGGGTTGATCTGTGGATTTGTGCCGAACTCGGGGATTGGAAGCCCCAGCGCACGGCTGACTTGTATGAGATGAAGACCGGTGAAGTCCTGCAGCGCAACCTGGTTGCAAAGCAGCTCGCCAAACTTCCAAAAGTGCGCCGGACCAGTAATGTTTCTTCTATATGTGACCCGTCTCCCGAACTTCGTTCGGGTGTAGGCCTATCCCATTGAAACCCGCATGGATATTAGGGTTTCAGGGGTGACAAAACTGCTCTTTGGAAGGGGTGACAGGAATCTCTATTTCGTCACCCCTTCACCTTGATCGATTTTGTGCCGCTACTTCCACTTCCTGCATTAGAGGTTCGGGTAATTTTGGCAAAGATTCTTTATGAAAATTTTCGCTCAATCTCAGGTCTGGTAACTCAGGCACATTACCCCAAGGAAACCATCTTTTTGGCAAAAAAAAGCCAACTGCCTTTTGGAAAAGATTGGGGGAAAACTCCTTCCTCAGTGCCTCAGCTAATTCAGAGAAGGCACGTGTATAGCTTTCCTCATCTTTGGTTGCCCGTAGACCAACGCCGACAACAACTCCATGCATTACTCCTTTAAGCTGAGGGCCTACAGCCTCGTCTATTCGTTGTAAAAATGCAGGATCGTGAGGGAACTTTTTATGGACACTCTCCACAATTTTCTGTATTTCTCTTCCATTATCGTTCATAAACTCGGTCAACTTTTCCATGTCTTGGTAGCGAAGTTGAGCCAAATTCAAATTTTCAAATACTCTAAACCTTCCGGCTCGCTCAAATAAATAGCCCAGAGACTCAAAATTAATTTTAAGGCCAGCGAAGGTAATAAATGCCGGGCGCAGTAACAGCCAGATAGGGATATTTGGGATTGCGCTAAAATTTCTATTTACCTCGACATAGAAATTTTTTCTGAATAACAAAAAATCATTGTATTGACTTTGGATAGCGAACAACGCCAGATTTCCTGCCGCCAAATTTTCTCTATATCGCTTGGCGCTATCATGAACTCTGACGGATATAAATGCCAATAATGCACCGACAAATGGGCCTACCGTCGTCTTTGCAATTTCGACATACACTACGTCCACGGCCATCCCCTATTTACCGAAGTCTTAGATAATTTTCAAAACGGCATTGGGCATGCAGTTACTAACCGGGGTAGATTTTCGTAGAACCTTATACAAAGCTTATCGGACGGGGTTAAGATTTGTCTTTGGCATCCAGAAGCCGTTATTTTTATGCCTATCGACAACCCATATCGCAGAACCACTAGATGGATTGTTTGCGACAACAACAGTCAGTCCATTTTCGCCGTCCACGCACTTTCCAGCAGCTTCATCAAAGGTCGTAACCCTGGCATCACTCCTCAAGTTATCTATCATTTCTTTAGTTTGCCCCTCATATTCTGGCTCTCCAGTATCAGGGGATATATTTGGAATATTTCCAGTCATTTGATACGTCAGCGCCATTACTCCAATGACAAAATTTGTATACTCAGCCAACTCCTTTGTTGGACAAGCGTAGTAATGGTCATTTTTTGATGAATGAGTTTTGCCGACGGTTCCTGCTGCACATTTTGTCAAAAAACAGGTTTCTCCCTGTTTTGAATAACTGACTGTCGAATAGATTAATATTGATACGACGATTACCCCGATTAGAGTCTTCTGCACTTTTATTTTTTCTCCTAGGAAATGGTGAACCAGCAGCGCCCCGGTGGAGTCCTGTATAAGTAATCAGGGCTTGTCGGGGTAATAGCCCAGGGCCTTCCACTTGGCCCTGGCCGCTTCAGCTTCAGCGACGGCTGCTTGGTAGACCTTCTCGGTGCAAGCGTCTCTAATAGGCCCGTTAAAGCTGTTCCCGTGCCAAAAGGACCGGGTATCCGGGTTGTCGTCGAGGCACTTCTGCTCCGCCAAAACAAGCCGATGCACGTCTTCTCGCGCTCTCAGGACGCACTCAATGTCTTCTGGCGTGTTCTCGCTGTCCGGGTTGCAGTTCTCCTTGCCGGCCGTATACATGATATAGACAACACAGCTTGTTCTAGCGGATAAGCCAGTGCTGTGTGGGCCGTAGTCATCATAAAAAATCCCCCGATACTTGATGCTATCGCAATCATTCTGCATCGACGTGAGAATCTTCCCCTCCGTCGTCTTCAGGTAAGCAGCCCTCTTCGCAAGTAGCGTCGGATCGCTCACCATCGCCTTCAAAGGGGCCAGCAGCGCGGCCACCTTCTCATTCAAGACCGAATTGACGCGATCCCACTCGTTCGAGCAGTTGATTTCGTCCGTGGTGATGTTCGTCAGGTCGGGGTTGTCCGTCAGGTGGGTAACGGTGAAATTGGCCTGAAGCTCCATGAGCTGATCGGGCGTCATGCCCTCCAACTCGGAGTGCTCGTAGTGCTGGCAGACCGGGGCTTCGGCATGGGCCAGGAAGGGGGCAACAATAACGGTAAAGGCGATTAAAAGTTTTTTCATTTATTATTTTGGAGTGAAAGATCGTAACCGGTATCACTATCGTCAGCAAGAATAGCACTTAGATTTCCAGGGTGCTGAGCATCAAGTTATTAACCGAGATCAGTTTTTATTGAGAGTTTCAGGCAGCGGATTTTTAGTTCTTGTTGCAAAGTGAAATTATGGGTCAATTCCCAAAATTACCAAGGGAACTGCAGGGACTCCACGGCCCTGGCGTATTACATCGTAAAGCGCCTTTTCGTAGTATGGCACCCCGGATGACATTTGCTTTTCTAAGTTTTTGGTGGGCAGTATTTCAACCCCGACATCAATTTTGTCCCCAACATAAAAAGCCATATGCTTGACAAAGAGGTCATAGGCGACAAATGCATATTTCCCAAACTGGACCTCTATCGCCACTCTTTCTTTTACAAAATCAGTTTGGTTGTAGCTACTTATAGGGGTTTTTCCGCCGGCTATGATTTGTTTTTTTTGCTCAGCTGGGGCCAACGTCATTGTTTTTCTAATTAATTGCAAATCTTCGGTCACCCAGTAGTCGTGACGCGACGGATTCCATTGTCGTTGCACCAGTTCGTCTTTAAAGGCTTTATTTAGGCTGATAGGGCTATACAGCACTTTCCCAGGCATCGTTTTTTCTTTGCTCACCTTTGTCTTATGGCCAGTCGCATTAATGTTCGAAATAACGAGTTGAATCTCCTGCCACAGATGTGGTTTATGGACCATTAAGAACTCAAGGCCGTTTAGATGGGAATAAGAATGGGTAATTTTCAATGACCACCTCTGGGTAGGTTGGGGTCATAAACAGGTTTATTCATGGGGCGTGTTAGCAATTTTCCCTCTCGCAATAACCTGACCCGGTCCCATGCTATGTCTACATATTCTTGGATCACGTCGCAACCTAAGCCCATACGATCATGTTTGATGGCGGCAATGATAGAGCTTCCGACGCCCATGTATGGGTCCAATACGGAATCCCCCTCGTTCGTCATGGATAAAACAAGACGTTCAACCAGTTCCACTGGAAATTGGCAGGGATGGCTGGTCTTTTCCACATGATTGGCTTTTACATTTGGAATGACCCAGAGGTCGCCAGGGTTTTTCCCCAGTGGGTTGCCTGATAATTGCCCAAGTTTTGGGCCTTTAAAGTGTTTCTTATTTGGATATTTTGCAGGAATTCGCACAGGGTCCAGGTTGAAGGTGTATGCATCTCCCTTGGTAAACCAAAGGAGTGTTTCATGACGACCAGAGAATCGTTTTTTGCAATGTAGCCCATGCTCAAAATGCCAGACGATACGGTTTCGAAGAAATAGTCCGTGCTGTTTGAATAACGGGTATAGCACCATGTCTAGTGGCACAACCTCACCGGACTCGCTGATATGGTTCCCGACTTGCCAACAAATAGACCCTTCTGGATGAAGAACCCGAACACATTCGGCTATGGTTTTTGCCTGCTCAGAAAGATAGCGTTCCAAAGAGGAGCGCTTTTCGTATTTTTTTCCGATGTTATAAGGGGGCGAAGTTACTATGAGTTTGACGCTTTCCGAAGGTATATTCCTTATGAACTCAAGATTGTCCATGACGGACATCTGAACCAAACGATCGTGCTGCAGATGAACGACCGTTGCTAAAGAATGCCCCTTCGCCATCCAACTCTCCTTTGATAGCCCTTGGTTAGTCAGTTTTTTCTGAGTTACGGTATCGTCGAACAGATCAGCCGTTTCGTCAAATGGCGGTATCCTTCGTTTACGTGCCATGTTAGCCCCTAAACCAGATCAAATGCCCTAATGTTATTTTGAAAGCTCTGGAATGAATTGCGGAATTGGATAACGATTAGCGCCTTCTAGGAAGGATGTGGTGGTCATCCTGTTTCCCAGAGAGCGAAGAACTGATTGTTTTTTATTACAACCGGCCCCAAGACTTTTGTTGGTCTGGATGTTGGTTTGGTTGGTGTTATCGCAGCGAGATGCGAGTGAACACTTGACATTTGGCGGAGAGAGAGGGATTCGAACCCTCGATAGAACTTTTGGTCCTATGCTCCCTTAGCAGGGGAGTGCCTTCGACCTCTCGGCCATCTCTCCGGGTAATCTTTGGAACAGCAGGCGTATTATCCCTTAGCTGGCGGCGTTGCGCTATCCAGTCCGAAAGCTTTGTGCAAAGCGCGCACGGCAAGTTCCATGTACTTTTCATCAATCACGACAGAAATCTTGATTTCTGAAGTGGAAATCATCTGGATGTTGATGCCTTCTTCGGAAAGGGTCTTGAACATCTTGCTCGCAACACCAGCATGGGATCGCATGCCAACACCCACCAGGGAAACCTTGCAAATCTTGTTGTCGCCGCGTACTTCCCTGGCGCCGGTTTCCGGTTTGATGGTGTTGTTGAGCAAATCCAGGGTCTTCTGGTAGTCATTCCGGTGCACGGTAAACGAAAAATCAGTTGAACCGTCTACCCCGATGTTCTGGATGATCATGTCCACATCCACGTTGGCCTGTCCAACGGGAGCCAGGATGCCGTAAGCGATGCCTGGGCGATCCGGTACTCCGAGCAGGGACAGTTTGGCCTCGTCCCGGTTAAAGGCGATTCCGGAAATGATCGGTTGTTCCATGTTGGTATTTTCCTCGAAGGTGATCAGGGTACCGTCGTTCTTGTCTTCGAAGCTGGACAGCACCCGCAATTTGACCTTGTATTTGCCGGCAAATTCCACCGAACGGATCTGCAGAACTTTGGATCCCAGGCTCGCCATTTCGAGCATTTCCTCGAAAGTAATGGTTTCCAGGCGTCGTGCTTCCGGCACGATGCGCGGGTCCGTGGTATAGACTCCGTCAACGTCGGTGTAGATCTGGCATTCGTCAGCCTTGAGCGCAGCGGCCAAGGCCACCCCGGTTGTATCGGAACCGCCCCGACCCAGGGTCGTGATATCGCCTTCTTCGGTTGAGCCCTGAAAGCCAGCCACGACGACGACTTTGCCGGCATCCAGGTCGGCTCTCATGCGCTGCTCATCGATTTCCAGAATGCGGGCTTTGGTATGCGCTTCATCAGTCAGGATGCGTACTTGGCTGCCGGTATAGCTTTTTGCCGGAATTCCACGCTCTATCAGGGCCATGGCCAGCATGCCGATGGTCACCTGTTCTCCAGTGGAAATCATGACATCCAGTTCGCGTGGGTCCGGCTGCGCCTGGATTTCCTTGGCCAGCTTGATCAGGCGGTCAGTTTCTCCGCTCATGGCCGATACGACCACCACCAGTTGATGCCCTTGGGCCCGAAAGCGGGCAACCCGTTCCGCTACCTTCTTGATGCGTTCGGGATTGGCGACCGAAGTGCCGCCATATTTCTGTACGATCAGTGCCATAACCGTTTGCAACCCGATCTGGGCTGGAAAAAAACCCATATGTTACCGCAAATCCCGTTCGGTGGCAGAATGTAAGCTTTTTCGGGTTTTTCAGTCGATGACACCGCAAGCAATTCAGCTCGCAGCACGGATGCTCTGGAAACTTTGGGAGAACACGGGGCGAATCCCTGCCTTGCCGGAAGAATGTCGACCCCTGGAGCGCTCGGAAGGTTATGCGATCCAGGCCGCCTTGGCAGATGAATCAGGCCAGGCTGTCATTGGATGGAAAATCGCAGCCACCACAGAATCCGGACAACGTCACATCAACGTGAACGGCCCG
This sequence comes from Betaproteobacteria bacterium, assembly GCA_028866015.1. Classification (GTDB taxonomy): domain Bacteria; phylum Pseudomonadota; class Gammaproteobacteria; order Burkholderiales; family Ferrovaceae; genus JAKBAT01. Next base: position 19,906 of record JAGWIW010000018.1, on the reverse strand, counting down.
ATTGCCGGCAGGTTACTGCAGAACAAGGTGTTGCCGCCTGGCGCATCGATCCCCCTGGGCGACAACCACATGCGGGTGGCAGAGGCTGAATTGGTATTTCGGTTCGGTCGAAATTTGCCCGCAAAAAAATCCCCTTACGGCCTGGATGAAGTCATGGCAGCTGTGGATGCCGTGCTTCCCGGAATCGAGGTGCCGGATTCCCGCTATGAGAACTTTTGCGTGGTGGGCGACGCGCAGCTGATTGCTGAAAATGCCTGCGCAGCGTGGTTCATCCTGGGCACTGAACCTTCCGTGAACTGGCGTGAGCTTGATCTCGTCAGCCATCCGGTCCGAGCGTACCGCAATGGTGTTTTGGCAGGGGAAGGCACAGGGGCCATGGTTCTTGGGGATCCCAAGACGGCCCTGGTATGGATTGCCAACGAGCTTTCGGCGCTGGGGTTGGGGCTGCGTTCAGGGGATATCGTCACCACGGGTACTGTGGTGACTCCGGTGCGGGTCGAGCCGGGCGATGCCATCCATTGTGATTTCGGCGTTCTTGGCACGCTTGGCGCCAGGATCGTGTGAGTACCTGATGGTCAGGAAACAGCTGTCATTTGACAACCACAACCGGGACATCCTGGGGCTGACATACGTATACCCTGTCGTGTCGCGTCGCGCAGAAGGGGTTTCCATCGGAATCAACCTGAATACCAATCATGCCTGCAATTGGGCTTGTGTCTATTGCCAGGTTCCTGATCTGGTGCGCGGTTCAGCCCCGACGACCGATCTTGAAAAACTGCGTACCGAGCTTGATCTGATGCTGTCCGAAGTGCTGGAAGGTCGTTTCATGGAGGCGTATGTGGCTGAAGGGTTGCGACGCCTCAACGACATCGCCTTTTCAGGAAACGGAGAGCCGACAAGCGCCGACTATTTTGAAGAGGCGGTTGCAATTGCAGTAGGTGCCCTTCAAAGCCGCTCGCTGACTGACAGTGTCAAGCTTGTAGTCATCACCAATGGCAGCTTTGCCCTGCAACCGGATGTGCAGCGTGCGTTTAGGACCATGGCCCAGGCTGGGGGTGAAGTATGGTTCAAGGCGGATCGCGGGCGGGCGGCAGATATTTTGCGCATCAATCAGGTTAATCTCAATCCGGAGTTGCTGCTCAAGCGCCTTGCGGCAACGGCCGAAGCTTGTCCCACCTGGCTGCAGACCTGCATGACCGCCTGGGATGGGGAAGTTCCTGGCATGGAAGAGGTGGCAGCCTATCTCAACCTGTTGCAGCAGGCCTTGCGGCAAGGCATCAAGATTCGCGGTGTCTTGCTCTACAGCCTGGCTCGCCCCTCGCATCAGCCTGATGCGGCGAGAATTGCCGCAGTGCCTGTGGATTGGCTGGAATCCATGGGGGACCAGATAAGGGCGTTGGGCCTTGAGGCCAAAGTGACACCGTGAAGCGAAGTACACCGGCTTTTCGGAAAATCGGGAATCCGTGCTACAATTCGAAAATGCGCCCGTAGCTCAGTTGGATAGAGTACTTGGCTACGAACCAAGGGGTCGTGGGTTCGAATCCTGCCGGGCGCGCCATAAAATCAAGGGGTTAGGTAGAAATGCCTAGCTCCTTTTTCTTTTCAGCGTAGCCCAATCGTAGCTATTGCTGCAGTTTCGCTCCCAACCACCTTCAATCTGGACAGGCGGTCAACGTATTCGACCAAGTGTTCGCTCGAAAGATGAGCGTACGTTCTCACCATTTCCACGCTTTCCCAGCCTCCAAGCTCTTGCAACACATGCAGCGGTGTTCCTGCCTGCACATGCCAACTCGCCCATGAATGTCTGAGATCATGCCAGCGGAAATTATCGATCCCAGCTTTTTCTAACCCTTTGTACCAAGCTTTGGTGCTGGCTTGGGTAACCGGTTTTCCCTGGTAGATGAATAAATGCTTCTGGTTCTTGCCAAGCTGTTCGCGTAAAACAACAACGGCAGCAGCGCTCAGAGGCACGGCAATTGCTTTTCTTGTCTTGGCTTGATCCGGGTGAATCCATGCAGTGCGCCTTGCAAGGCCAACCTGCGACCATTGCAAACCAGTTACGTTGGAACGTCTCAAGCCTGTTTCCAGAGTAAAACGCGCCATCGCAGCCAGATGGGTTGGAAGATGGGCCATTAACCGATCTGCCTGCTCCCGAGTTATCCAGCGAATCCGCCGGGTTGGCTCCGGAAGCATACGAACATTCGGGATTCTATCCAGCCATTCCCATTCGTTCATCGCTTTGCGCAGTACGACACGAGTTACTTCCATCACCCAGTTGACCGAAGAGTTCTTTACCCACTCAATGTGGGCAAAGTTGATGCGTGAAAGCGGAATAGTAAAGAACGCAGCAGGGCAGAGCAGAACGCTATACAACCTGCGCCACACCTATGCAAAATTAGAACTATTGAATGAAACGGACATACACACACTGGCACGGCAGATGGGTACCAGTGTGCGTATGTTGTAGGCGCTCTACAGCAAACTGACTGCAATTTTGACGACGGAAAGGTTAGCTTGATACGATAGTAAAATCAAAACAATTATTTAAACATCTCTGGAAAATGAAGCCCTCTAAATTTTGGGAATTTTTTGACACACAAGCAGCGCCTCTTTTGGCACATAGAGAAAAAACTTTCAGACAGATTTTTACATATTTGGATTCATTAAATGGGCCAGTCAGAATTGTTGAAACTGGATGCGCGCGGTTAAAAGGTAATTGGGCTGGAGATGGTCAAAGTACCGTTTTATTTGATCAATATATCAATCTAAGAGACAGTGAATCAACATGTATCACGGTTGATATCAATGAAATCTCAGTCCGGGCTTGTAGAGAATTGGTGAGTCAAAGAACCAAAGTCATTCAGCAAGATAGCGTGCAATTCTTATCAAATTTGGTCAAAGAATATACTGCAAACAATCAAACGATTTCTTTTCTTTATCTTGATTCATTTGACCTTGATATGAATTACTGGCAGCCGTCTGCCATACATCACTTGAAAGAACTGACAATTGCAATTAGGGCTTTGAATTCAGACTCATTGGTGGTTGTGGATGATTGTCCAGCAACTGCAGATTTCATCCTCAATGAAAATAACACCGTAAATTTTATCACTCGGCCTAGAGTTGGAGGTAAGGGGCGTTTAGTTGCTGAGTTTGCCGATGCTGTTGGTGCTAATTGTCTATTTGCTCAATATCAGGCAGGATGGACTAATCTTGTTTGATGTTGATTCTTAGCCAAATAACAGTAATTATTTGGGTCGTTTTAAACGACACTTAAACCAACTCCACAGCACGCCGTTTAACTTCATCACACACTTTGCGAAGCACCGTTCGTTTCCATGCTCCGAAGAATAGAAAAGTACCCTAACCAGCCCGAAGCAGCAGCCTACGCTGTTGGCCAAGGATCCGACGTATATCGCCTGAGTTCGCTATTCCGAAAGCAGGCGTTTTATAGCGGAAAGGTACGCTGCCATATCTTCACGTTTGTCCACCGCCAAAACTAAAACCACCAGCACATCTTCCTCCGCACTGTAGACCCGACCAGGGAGTCATGCTTAAGGGGCTTTGAAGGGACTGAGGTGTAAAAAACACTCAAAAACAGTAATTGAAGGGACGTGGGGTGTTAATAAAAATACTTAAAATACAATAAGTTGATCGTCAGGATGCCAACTACGAACCAAGGGGTCGTGGGTTCGAATCCTGCCGGGCGCGCCACATTAAAAGGGGGCAGGCTGATTCAGCCTGTCCCCTTTCCATTAATGGCATCTTGATGCCTGTCAGGCGGTCTTCTGCTTTAGTGATTTCCCCTTACGGACTGGAAGCGCTGACTCGATGTTTATCGGTCGGTGAGCCGCCCAGCGCTACAAACAGTTGGGTGACATCAAGCAACTGCCGGGTTTGTGCCTCAAGCCTCTGCAATCGGGCCAGGGCGTAGCTGCGACGGGCCAATTCGATGTCAAGCAAACCACTGCTGCCGGCTTCCTGACGTTTCCGGGCAACATCCAGCGCAGCCTGGGCGACTGATTCGCTTTCATTCATTGCCTTGAGCGCCTCGTCATCGTGAGACAGCGCCGTCAAGGCGTCCGCTACCTGGCCAAAGGCGCGTACGACGGTTTGCTGGTACTGGGACAAGGCCGCCTGATAGGCATGCTCCGCTTCCTTTTTCTGGGCTGAGAGCGTGCCCCCATTGAATACAGGAACAGACAGTCCGCCGGCCAGCGCCCAGGCATTGCTTGCCCCATAAAAAAGACGGGAAGGCGTGAGCGCTTCCTGGAACATGTCGGCGCTCAGTGTCAGAGTGGGGTACTGATTTGCCGTAGCGATGCCAATGGTTGCACTGGCTGCATGCAGATTGGCTTCGGCCGCCAGAATGTCAGGGCGTTTATGCACCAGTTCAGACGGCAGGCTAACCGGGAGGGAGGAGGGAACCCTCAGCTGGTTGAGGTTGAGGTGCGGTGCAGTCCAGTCTCCAGGGGACTGTCCAACCAGCACCGCCAGCATATGGGTGCTCTGGCTGTAACGTTGCTTCAGTTCCGGCAACTTGGCCCGGTCCGCTGCCAGCCGGCTTTGGGCATTCAGGACATCCATGCGCGTTGCCGCCCCCGCATCCTGCGCAGCCCGGGTCATGGCCAGCAGTTTCTCGTCCGTCCGCACGACTTCTTGCGCCGCATCGATTTGTGACTGAACAGCGGCAAGTTCAATGGATTGCGACACCACATTCCCGGTCAGGGCCACATACAAGGCGCCCAGCTCCTGTTGTTGGTAATCCGTCAGGGCCTGCTGCCTTTCCACGCGGCGCTGGCCACCGCCGAACAGGTCAATTGTCCAGCTGAAGGCGGGGCCGGCTTCGTAATAGGTGAAGGGCGGAATAAAAAAATTGGAGGGGCCAAACAGGGCAACGCCGTACTTTTGGCGGCCAGCCAGCGCATCCAGAGAGGCTTGTGGCAACAGGGATCCACGTTCAGCGCTGACAGCAGCCTGCGCCTGAGCAAGTGTTTCCCTTGCAGCCGACATGCCGTGATTTTCTGCAATGGCGCGGCGAATCAGCCCATCGAGTTCATGAGAGCCAAACAAGGTCCACCACTCCACGGCAATCTGCTGTCCCAACTGGACACGCTGGTCCTGTGTCAGGATTTCCTGCTCTGAAATGTAGGTTTTTGTGGCAGGGGCATCGGGAGTCTTGAAATCAGGTCCTACAGCGCAGGCGGACAGGCCAAATGCGAGCGACAGGACCAATGGAATTGCAGGTTTCATGCAGCTACTCCAGGACGGCCATTTCTGCTGCGCGTGCTCCATGCACAGGCGGGCGAAGCAGTAGCAGCAATGGCATTACGGCAAGCGTCACGATCATCATCAGCTGGTAATCATTGTTGTAGGCGATCATCGCGGCCTGGTGAGTCAACTGTCCATTGAGCAGTCGAAGGCCAACGGGATCAGTGAGGTTGATCGGGCTGGCGGACAGGGCCGGATGTTGCAAGGCATAAGGGGTGATGTGCTCAGCCAGTGTGGCATGCATGATCTGGGTGTTCTGAGTCAGGAGCGTTTGCACGATGGAAATACCGATCGCGCTGCCAATATTGCGGAGGAGATTGAAAAAGGCCGTACCTTCATTGCGCAGGTGTGATGGCAAGGAGCTGAACGCAACCGTGGACAAGGGCACGTATGACAGTCCGATGCCGAATCCCTGAAGAATCCCCGTGTAAACGATGGGGCCTTCATCCATGAGCAAATCGAAATGTGTCATTTGCCAGAGCGAAAGGGCGGTCAGCCCCAAACCTGCTCCCATGATCAGGCGAGGGTCCAGGCGGCCCATGATGCGCCCCACGACAATCATTGCCAGCATGGTCCCGGCTCCCCGTGGCGCTGTGACCAATCCGGTGAGCACGACGGGATAATCCATTTCGTTTTGAAGCATGGGAGGGACCAGTGCGAGAGTGGCAAAAAGCACCACGCCGATCAGAAAAATGAAAACGTTCGCCGTGAGGAAATTTCGGTCGGCAAACAATGCCGGACTCAGGAAGGGGCGTCGCCAGGAGAGCGTGTGAACGACAAACAGATAAAAGGCAAGCGCAATGATGAGTGCGTACAGCAGGATTTCGGTAGAGGAAAACCAGTCCTTCAGCTCACCGCGATCCAGCAGCAGTTGCAGGGAACCGATACCCAGCGCCAGTGTTCCGAAACCAAAAAAATCGAAATTGCTGATGATCTTTTTTGTGTTCGGCATTGAAAGGGAAAGCCCCAGATAAGCCAAAATACCAATCGGCACGTTGATAAAAAAAACCCAGCGCCAGCTGTAGTGGTCGGTGAGCCAGCCACCCAAGGCGGGCCCTATGATAGGCCCCATGGTGACGCCCACTCCCCAGACGGCCATGGCTTTGCCATGGTTTTCAGGGGGGTTGATGTCGAACAGGACCGCTTGCGAAAGTGGTACCAGGGCTGCCCCGGAAATTCCCTGCAGCAAGCGAAACACCACAATTTCGGGAAGGGAGGTGGCAATGCCGCACAAGGCTGATGTGATCGTGAAACCCACGACGGAAATGAGAAAGACCGGCTTGCGCCCGAAACGCTGGGCCAGCCATCCAGTCAACGGAATCATGATGGCTGCGGCCACGATGTAGGAGGTCAGCACCCAGGCCATCTGGTCCTGGGTGGCAGACAAAGTACCTTGCATTTTTGGCAGGGCCACGTTGGCAATCGTCGAGTCGAGCGCCTGCATGATGGTGGCTGCCATCACTGAGACCGTAATGAGCGGCCGGTTAAGGTCCTGTTTCTCAGCGGTGCTCATGGCTTATGTCCACGTCCACGTTGGCGCTCAATCCGGCCTGCAGGGGTTTGTGGGGGTCGGCGTCGTCGATGGAGATGCGAACGGGCAGGCGCTGCACCACCTTTACCCAGTTGCCGGTGGCGTTTTCTGGAGGGAGAAGGGAAAAGCTCGAACCGGTTCCGGGGCTTAGGCTCTGCACGTGCCCGTGGAACCTTCTCCCGGGATAAGCGTCGATCTCCACTTCTGCGGTTTGTCCAGGACGCATGCGGGCAAGGTCTGTTTCCCTGAAGTTGGCTTCCACCCAGACATTTCGGTCAGATACCAGGGCAAAAAGAGGTGATGCGGCGTTCACGTAATCGCCGACTTGCAGCTGTTCCACTTTGGATACGATGCCATCCTGGGGTGCCTTGACCGTGGTATACGACAGATTGAGCAAGGCTCGGTCGAGGGTGGCCTGTGCTTGCCGGACTGCCGGATGGTCTGCCACTTCCTGCTCCGGGTGATGATCAAGAGCCGCCAGAGCGTTTTCCTGGGCCTGTTCACTGGCCAGCACTTTCTGTTTAGCCTGGATCCATGTGTGTTCTGCCTGGTCCAGCTGGGCCTGGGAGGAAATGCCCTGGGACGCGAGCTTTTTCTGCCGCTGGTACTCATGCTCCTGGTACGCCAATGTTTCACGATCAGCGGAAGCTTCCGCTTGGCGCTGTCTGTAAGCCGCCTTCAAGCTGGCAATTTCAAGCCGGGTTTGCGCCAGTCGAGCCCGGGCATCGGCCACGGCGATTTCGAAATCGCGCGTGTCGAGCTTGAACAGGAGGTCTCCCCGATGGACGGTCTGGTTGTCCTTGACATCAATTTCCACCACTCGCCCTGAGACATTGGTGCTGATTTGGGTGCGGGCGGATGCCACATAGGCGTCATCAGTGGATACGGTGCGCAGGCCACGGACATACAGGAATCCGGATACCAGCAATATCAGGGTCGGCCCGCCGATGAGCAACAGCCGTCGGTGCCGCTCGAACCAGCTGGGGCGGGAATTGTCATCATTCATGAACGAAAAGCCTGGGAAAGTGCAAAAAACCAGTCTAAGGTTGAAGATTATTTCGGTAAAGATACATAATACAAATACACTATTTGTCTGGAACGAATAATGAGAGGCGCCGAATTTGCTGAACTGAAGGCTTTCATGGTCGTGATTGAGCGGGGTAATTTTGCCCGTGCTGCGGCTGCCCTGGACATGGCCCCATCCACCTTAAGCCAGACCGTACGGGCCCTGGAAAGCCGTTTGGGGGTTCGCCTGCTGCACCGAACCACACGCAGCCTTTCGCTCACCGAGGCAGGCGAGAGGCTGCTTGCCCGGATCCGCCCGGCTTTTGATGCCCTTCATGCTGCGGTGGAATCCATCAATGATTTTCGGGATACCCCCATGGGCACGTTGCGGCTCAGCGTGTCTTCGGTGCCGGCGCAGCTGATTCTGGCGCCATTGATGAGGGATTTTCTGGCCCAGTACCCCGCCATCCAGCTTGATATCACGGTAGACAACGCCAGCAGTGAACTCGTGATGGGCCGGTATGACGCAGGCATCCGGTATGGGCGCCGCATTGCCCAGGACATGTTGCTGGTTCGGGCCAGCCTTCCCTCGCGCCTCATCGCCATGGCCTCCCCTGCTTATCTGGCCCGTCATCCGGCGCCGAAATCACCGCAGGAGCTGCAACGCCATGACTGCATCCGGTATCGCCTGGCCAACCAGCAGGTGGTTCCATGGGAATTCGAAAAGAACAAGAAGAAAATTGAAATCGCGGTGGACGGTCCACTGATCGTCAATGATATCGATCTGATGGTCAGGGCAGCCAAAGACGGGGTGGGGATCGGTTATGCCGTGGAGGCTTATATCGAAGAGGATATTCGTCGCGGACTGCTGGTGCCCTTGCTGAGGGATTGGTCTTCGCCTTCCCACAGCTACTACCTCTATTACGCGGGGCGCCACCAGCTTTCTGCCCCACTGCGGGCATTTATCCAGTTTCTGAAAGCCAGGCGCAAGGGAGACAACCTGCCAGCAAGTGAGGCTTCCCAGGATGTTGGTGATAAAATGGGCAGTTTGGATGCGGTGAAATTGTGAGCGCTCGTGCTTCCCGGCCGGCCGTCATACTTCTGAGCGGCGGCCTTGATTCCACAACAGTTTTGGCTTTGGCCCAAGAGGCGGGCTATGACGCCTATGCCATGAGCTTCAATTACGGACAGCGGCATGTGCTGGAGCTGGAGCGCGCCAGGGTCATCGCACAGGCGGCAGGGGTAAGTGGCCATACCGTGGTGGATTTTGACCTGAGGACAATTGGCGGTTCCGCGCTGACCTCAGCCATTGAAGTGCCGAAAGACCGGCTGCTGGACGAGCTGGAGCAGGGCATACCGGTCACTTATGTTCCTGCCCGGAATACCATTTTCCTGTCCTTTGCCCTGGCCTGGGCAGAGGTATTGCAGGCCCGCGACATTTTCATTGGCGTCAATGCCCTTGATTACAGCGGTTATCCGGATTGCCGTCCCGAATACATCCGCAGCTACGAAGCGATGGCGAACCTGGCCACCAGAGCCGGTGTGGAAGGGGGGCATCTCACCATCCATGCGCCACTCATCACGCTGTCCAAGGCGGACATCATCCGCGAAGGCTTGCGTCTGGGCGTTGATTACAGTCTGACCAGCAGCTGCTACGATCCTGGGGAGGACGGCCGGCCCTGTGGGCATTGTGACTCCTGCCAGTTGCGTGCCAAAGGCTTCAAGGAAGCCGGAGTGCCTGATCCTTTGCTGCAACGATACGGAATGGATTCATGAGTGCCAGGCTTACACATTGGGCTGCAGCCGGCTTTGAGTCCGCACGCCGACTGAACGGGAGCGATGGGCCGCATGGTGGGCGTCTGCACGGCCACAGTTTCCTTGTGGAAGCGCGGGTCGGATTGCCGCCCGGTTGGGGCGACTTGGCGGGCGGCGAATCCCATGCGTTGCAGCATCAGTTGCAGCAGGCAGTTGCCGGACTTGATTACTGTGACCTCAACGGCGTCCTGGATGATCCTTCGGATGAGCATCTTGCCCAGTGGATTGCCGACCGACTCGATCTGCCCGGCGCGGTGAGCCTGCGTTTGTGGGCAGGTCCGGCCCAGGGGGCAACGAGAGACGCTTTGGGTCGCATTCACCTCTGGATGCGCGATCGATTCGAGTCTGCCCATCGGTTGCCCCACGTGCCCGCCGGGCACAAATGCGGCCGCATGCATGGACACGGCTTCGAAGTGATGCTGCGCGTGCGCAACGCGCAACAATCCATGCATCGCCTGGTCGCCGCCTGGCAGCCCTTGAGAGCACGCTTGCATATGGCCTGCCTCAACGACATTGCCGGTCTGGAAATCCCCACTTCTGAAATGCTGGCGTCCTGGATCTGGGGGCGGCTGGCAGAGGAGGTTCCTGGACTTTCGTCAGTGACGGTATTCGAGACCGCGAGTTGTGGTGCGCAGTACGACGGGCAGCGTTACCGGATATGGAAGGATCGCAGTTTCGACAGCGCCACTCGCCTGTCTTCCGCAAGTCCACACGATGCGCGCAGCAGTCTGCACGGCCATACTTACCAGTTGCGGCTTGTGCTGTCTGCGCCTCTTGATCCCGTGATGGGCTGGACTGTGGATTTCGGAGACGTGAAAACCTTGTTCTCTCCGGTTTTTCAGCAGCTCGACCACCATTCCCTCCATGAAGTATTGCCTTCCGGCGATGTGGTTTCGCTGCTGGAATGGATTCGCAGGCAATCCGTTCTCAGCCTGCCTGACTTGAATCGCATCGAGTTGCGGGATACCCCGGCTACCGGGGCCATCCTGGCCTGGGGCTGAACCGTGGAAGACTGACATGACCTACGCGGTCAAAGAGATTTTCAAGACATTGCAAGGCGAAGGGCTTAATGCTGGCCGTACGGCCGTATTTTGTCGTTTTGCCGGCTGCAATCTCTGGAGTGGCCGCGAGGTGGATCGTGCCGAGGCTGTTTGCAATTTCTGCGATACGGATTTCATTGGTACGGATGGAGCCGGCGGAGGGCGCTTCGGAAGCGCCACCGAGCTGGCGGCTGCCATTGCAGCATGCTGGGGCGAGGGATGCGGCCCGCGCCTTGTGGTGCTGACGGGGGGGGAGCCTTTATTGCAGGTGGACGCTGAATTGGTGGAGGCGCTTCACGAGAGGGATTTCGAAATTGCGCTGGAAACCAATGGTACCTTGCCAGCCCCCTCGGGGATTGACTGGATCTGTGTGAGCCCGAAAGCGGGGGCGCCTCTGGCGCAACGTACTGGCGACGAGCTGAAACTGGTCTATCCGCAACCAGGACTGTCGCCCGAGCATTTTGAGATCCTGGAATTCAGGTATTTCCTGCTGCAGCCCATGGATGGGCCAGAACAGGCAGAAAATACCGCCCTGGCGGTGGCTTATTGCCAGGCACATCCTCGTTGGCGTTTGAGTGTGCAAACCCACAAATTGCTGGGTTTGCCCTGAATGTGAAACAATATTAAACAGTAAAATCAAGCTGGGTGAGCGGTCATGATCGACAGGGATGGGTATCGGGCCAATGTGGGCATCATCCTCTGCAACGCCAAGAACGAAGTGTTTTGGGCGAAACGTATTCGAGAGCATGCCTGGCAATTTCCCCAAGGCGGCATCAAGCATGGGGAGACTCCCGAACAGGCCATGTTTCGTGAACTGGCCGAAGAAACCGGTCTCAAGCCAGAGCATGTCAAAATACTTGGCAGAACCCGTAATTGGCTGCGCTACGATGTGCCGGAGCAATGGTTGAGGCGCGACTGGCGCGGCCATTACCGCGGACAGAAACAGATATGGTTTTTGCTCCGCTTGGTGGGCAGGGATTCGGATGTTTCCCTTCGGGCGAGCGGCCAGCCCGAATTTGATGCCTGGCGCTGGCATGATTACTGGGTGCCGCTTGACAGCGTGATTGAGTTCAAGCGCGAAGTTTATCAACTGGCGCTCAAAGAACTTTCTGCATTTCTGCACGGTTCCGGTCGCACTCGTGCTGCCAGGGAACCGGTTTCACCCCGTCTGCAAGAATCTTGACACCCCTGGGTGGCATTTGTAGACTGGGTTTTTAGAGCAGGTCTAAATCACAGCCCATCAATCTGAGGAGTGCACCATGAAGCTTGCTGGTACGAAAACCCACGAGAATCTGAAGGCCGCTTTTGCAGGTGAATCCCAAGCCAACCGGCGTTATCTGTATTTTGCAGCCAAGGCTGATGTGGAAGGGCAGAATGATGTGGCTGCGGTTTTCCGCTCCACAGCCGAAGGTGAAACCGGACATGCGCACGGTCACCTGGAGTATCTGGAAGCCGTCGGTGATCCTGCCACCGGTTTGCCCATTGGCAGCAGCCGTCAAAATCTGAAAGCGGCCATTGAAGGTGAAACACACGAGTACACCGACATGTACCCGGGGATGGCTAAAACTGCCCGCGAGGAAGGGTTTGACGAAATTGCTGACTGGTTCGAGACGCTCGCAAAAGCAGAGCGTTCCCATGCGAACCGTTTCAGTCAGGCGCTTGCGTCACTGGTAGACTGAAGCCTTCATACCCCCTGGGCCTGCGGCTTGGGGGGCATTGCCCGGGACCGGCAAGCACAAACCGGGCTCTCCAACCTTGAGATCCCGTCATGTCTAGAGAAGGCAATCTGGAAGCCCCGACTCGGCATCCGCTCGATTGGAAATCCCCAGAGTTTTACGACAGGAACAAAACCGAAGCCGAAATGGCGCGGATTTTTGACATCTGCCACGGCTGCCGCCGCTGTTTTAACCTTTGCAATGCATTCCCCATGCTGTTTGACGCGGTGGATGCCACTCCGAGCGGCGAACTGCGGGATGTTCAGGCATCCGTGATGTGGGATGTGGTGGATCAGTGCTACTTGTGCGACATGTGTTACATGACCAAATGTCCATACACGCCGCCCCATCCGTTCAATCTGGATTTCCCCCATACCATGCTGCGTGCCAAGGCAGTGCAGTTCAAGGAAGGGAAGCCCAATTTTCGGGACAAACTGCTGACGAGCACCGATGCCCTCGGGAAACTGGCCTCCATTCCGGTGGTTGTGCAAGCAGTCAATGCGGTCAACAAAAACAGCGTGACCCGGGCGCTCATGGATAAAACACTGGGCATTCATCGTGAGCGCCGTTTGCCAACCTATACCTCATCCACTTTCCGCAAGCATGCCGGGACAAGAGAAGGGTTTCCCGTGCGTAACGGGGAGCGTACGCAGGGCAAAGTGGTGATCTACGCCACTTGCTACGTCAATTACAACGAGCCCGGCATAGGACATGACCTGGTCAAGGTGCTGGAGCACAACGCAATTCCAGTGCGGCTGCTGGAAAAGGAAGCCTGCTGCGGCATGCCCAAACTCGAACTGGGAGACCTGGACTCGGTGGCAGCCTTGAAGGAAAAGAACATTCCGCTGCTGGCAGCGGTTGCACGAGCGGGTTATGCCATTCTGACCCCGATTCCTTCCTGTACGCTCATGTACAAGCAGGAATTGCCATTGCTGTTTCCTGAAGACCCTGACGTGAAAGTAGTGGCTGAGGCCATGTACGATCCGTTCGAATACCTGGCCCTGCGTCATGCCGACGGTTTGCTGAACACAGATTTCGTGCAACCTTTGGGAACGGTTTCCTATCACGTGCCCTGCCATCTTCGGGTCCAGAATATCGGGCTCAAAACCAAGGAACTGCTCCAGATGATTCCTGAAACCACGGTCAATACCGTGGAGCGGTGTGCCGGACACGATGGCACCTGGGGGGTCAAGTCCGAGCATTTCGAGATGTCCATGAAAATCGGGCGCCCTGTATTCAACCGCATGAAGGAGCCCGAGCCGGATTATGTGAGTTCCGACTGCCCCATTGCATCCCGGCACATCCTGCAAGGGATGAAACAGGAGCGGGAGCGGGAGCACCCAGTGTCTTTGCTTCGCATTGCTTACGGATTGAAGTGAACATGCCTGCCATCACGCGCGAAAGTCTCATGACGCTCGAGGCCTATGCCCGGGAACGCAAACAATTCCGCTCCAGGGTCATAGCCCATAAGCGCCAGCGCACTTTGCACCTGGGAGATCACGTGACGATTCTTTTCGAGGATGAGCTCACCATGCGGTACCAGGTGCAGGAAATGTTGCGGATTGAGCGTATTTTTGAAGAGGACGGCATCCAGGATGAGCTGGATACCTACAATCCCCTCATACCGGATGGCACCAACTGGAAAGCGACGATGCTCATCGAATACGAGGATCTGGTGGAGCGTGCTCGCATGCTGGGGCGCCTCAAGGGAATCGAGGCCGCAGTATGGATTCAGGTTGCCGGGCACGAGCGGGTGCATCCCCTTGCCGATGAGGATCTCGAGCGACAGAACGAAACCAAGACATCATCCGTTCATTTTCTCCGCTTCGAACTGACCCGTTCCATGATTGCCTCGCTGAGGGCGGGTGGGTTTCTGTCCGCTGGCGTCAGCCATTCGGCCTATCAGGTGGAAGTCCCTTCCGTTCCGGAGTCGTTGCGCCAGTCGCTGCTGGCTGACCTGGCCTGACTGCGCAGCTAAATTCGCATCCGCCCTCCCATCACTGGAGGGCAGCCCCTATAATGACCGCTTGACATCCGACCATGGGGCAGTACAGACATGTGTGGCATTGTAGGCGCCGTTGCACGGCGTGATGTGGTACCCATTCTGATCGATGGATTGAGGCGCCTGGAATACAGGGGGTACGACTCGGCCGGCATTGCAATCGTCAGCAGCGGAGAACTTCGCCGTGTCCGAAGTATTGGCCGGGTAGCACAACTCGAGGCCGAGGCGCGTGCCCAAAAAGTTTCCGGGTTTCTCGGCATAGCCCATACGCGCTGGGCCACCCATGGCGAGCCCAATATTCGCAATGCCCATCCTCATCTGAGCAAGGACGGGATTGCGGTGGTCCATAATGGCATCATCGAAAACCATGAGTTGCTGCGAATCAAACTGGAGCAGCAGGGCTACATATTCGAATCCGAAACCGATACGGAAGTGATCGCTCATCTGGTCCACTTCTGCTATGCAGGACATCGGGACCTGCCACGTGCAGTGCGTGAGGCGATTTCGCAGCTGGAAGGGGCCTATGCCATTGCCGTGGCCTGCGCCCAGGTTCCAGGGCTGCTGTTGGCAGCTCGTCGTGGCAGCCCGCTCTTGCTTGGCCTGGGGGAGGGGGAATATTTCCTGGCCTCGGATGCTGCCGCACTCATTGCCGTGACCCAGAAAATGTTATATCTGGAAGAGGGGGATGTGGTTGAACTGACCCTGGAAGGCTTTCGCATCACCGATGCGGAAGGTCATCCGGTGTCCCGTATTCCCCATATCAGTGAACTGTCGGCAGAAACTGCAGAACTTGGGCCTTATGCCCACTACATGCAAAAGGAAATCGCAGAGCAGCCCCGTGCCCTGGCCGACACCATTGAAAAAGTGTTGGATCTTGGCTTCGTGCCCGGACTTTTCGGGCCCAAAGGCGAAAGCACCCTTTCCGATATCGACAGCGTGATGCTGGTTGCATGCGGCACCAGCTATCATGCGGCACTGGTCGCCCGCTACTGGATCGAGCAGATTGCGCGCATTCCCTGCTGGGCTGAAGTGGCAAGTGAATATCGCTACCGGGATGCGGTGCACGATCCTTCAACGCTTATCGTGACCATTTCACAGTCCGGGGAAACGGCGGACACTCTGGCTGCCCTCAAGCATGCACAAGAGTGCGGGCATCGGTACTCCCTTGCCATCTGCAATGTACCGGAAAGCGCATTGACCCGGCATTCGACACTGAACTTCTTGACTCGGGCCGGCATGGAAATCGGCGTGGCCTCCACCAAGGCGTTTACCACCCAGCTGGTGGCTCTGTTTGCTTTTGCGGTGACGTTGGCCAAGCTCAAGGGGCGGCTTTCTGCAGTTTCAGAGGCAGAATATCTCGATGCCTTGCGGCGCATTCCCAACAAGGTGCAGCATGTGCTGAATCTTGAGCCCCAGCTTCGCCTCTGGGCTGACCGTTTCGCCAGCAAGCAGCACGCGCTGTTCCTGGGGCGCGGCGTGCACTATCCCATTGCGCTGGAGGGATCGCTCAAGCTCAAGGAGATTTCCTACATTCACGCCGAAGCGTATCCGGCAGGCGAACTCAAGCACGGCCCGCTTGCGTTGGTGGATGGGGAAATGCCTGTGGTTGCGGTGGCCCCAAACGATGCGCTGCTGGAAAAGCTGAAATCAAACCTGCAGGAAGTCAAGGCGCGTGGAGGTGAGCTTTACGTACTGGCGGACAGTGACAGTCAGTTCACTTCGGGAGACGGAATCCACGTGATCCGGATGCCAGACTACGAAGGCATTTTAAGCCCTGTCTTGCATGTGGTGCCATTGCAGTTGCTGGCCTACCATGCGGCATGTCGTAGGGGAACGGACGTGGACAAGCCGCGCAATCTGGCCAAAAGTGTGACGGTGGAATAACAGGCGGTTAATGCCGCCGCGCGTTGGCTGAAGCACGACTGCAGTCGCTGCAACCATCGCTTGGTCCGCAGTGGGGTTTGAGAAAAAGACGGCGGGCCACATAAACGGCGGCAGCGGCCACGATCAGCAGTGTGATGACATGGTCCCACATTTCAGTTTCCTCCCCAGAATGCCAGGGCGATCCGGTAAGTCAGGAATGCCGCCACATAGGCCATGACGAACAGGTACCCCATCATCGCCAGAGGCATGCGCCATGAATTGGTCTCACGGTGGACAGCACCCAGCGTGGCAATGCACTGGGGCGCGTACACATACCAGGCGAGCAGCGACAAGGCAGTCGGCAAGCCCCAGGATTGGGCCAGGATTGGTGCCAGCGTGGAACTGATGTCGTTTCCAGAAGAAGACAGCGCATAAACGGTTCCCAGAGCGCCGACAACCACCTCTCGGGCGGCCAGGCCGGGAACCAGTGCAATGCAGATCTGCCAGTTGAACCCGATGGGGGAAAACAGGACCCCAAGTGCATGGCCGGTCATTCCTGCAAAACTGTACTGGATGGCTGGCCCTGTGGCTCCCGCTGGTGGTGTGGGGAATGAGCTGAGAAACCACAGCAGCACCATGAGCGGCATGATGATGGTGCCCACGCGCGAGATGAAAATATAGCCCCGCTCCCACAGTCCCATGGCAAGATTTCGCAGGTTCGGCACGCGATAGGCAGGCAGTTCCATCATCAGTGCCTGATACTGGTTGCGAGCAGCACGCTTGAGCAGCAGCGCCACACCCATGGCGGAAAAGATACCTGCAAAATACAGCCCGAACAGAACCAGTCCCTGCAGATTGAATAATCCGGCTACCGTTCGGTTCGGTATGAAGGCTGAAATGAGCAACGCGTAAACAGGGAGCCGTGCCGAGCAGGTCATCAGCGGCGCGATCAGGATGGTGGTCATGCGGTCCCGCCGGTTCTGGATGGTGCGCGTGGCCATGATGCCGGGAATGGCGCAGGCGAAACTGGACAGAAGTGGTATGAAGGCGCGGCCTGAGAGGCCGACGCTGCCCATGATGCGGTCCAGCAGGAAGGCGGCACGAGGAAGGTAGCCTGAGTCTTCTAATGCCAGGATGAAAAGGAACAGGATCAGGATTTGGGGCAGAAATACCAGAACGCTGCCCGCCCCGGACAGAACACCATCTGCCAGCAGGCTGCGCAGCAGGCCTTCAGGCAAGGCGTGGCGAACGGCTTCTGCAAGCCAGGAAACCGCGAAACGAATGGCATCCATGGGAAGGGCGGCCCAGCTGAACACAGCCTGGAATGTCAGGAACAGCACCACAGCCAGGATGAGCATGCCGGACAGCGGATGCATGACCACCTGGTCAATGCGATCTCCCCATCCTTCCCGCCTTTGGCTTTCATCGCAGGTGCTTCCGATGATCGAACGAACTTCCGCCTGCATGGCCTGGAGTTCTGCGGGCGTCGGGTCCTTCCAGGGTTGGGCCGGCGCGGCAGGCGGGGTAAAGGGAGCATGTCGCTCCAGGTAATCCACCAGGCTTGCCGCACCTCCCTGTTCCACGGCGACGGTTTCCATTACCGGGATTCCAAGGGCATTTGACAGGGCAGGCACGTCGATCAGGACGCCCTGGCGCCGCGCCACGTCCATCATGTTGAGCGCCAGGACCAGCGGACGGCCGAGGCGTTTCAGTTCCAGCACCAGTCGCAGATGGAGGCGAAGGTTGGTGGCATCGGCCACACAGACCAGCAATTCCGGTGGTGATTCCCCCTGGAGCTGCCCAAGGACAGCCCGGCGGGTGATTGATTCGTCGAGTGAAGTGGGGGTCAGGCTATAGGCTCCAGGCAAGTCGACAACCTGAATCCGTTTGCCACCCGGTGAGGTGAGGACCCCTTCCTTTTTTTCCACTGTGACGCCTGCATAGTTGGCAACTTTCTGGTGGCTGCCGGTAAGGCGGTTGAACAAGGCGGTTTTGCCACAATTGGGAGCGCCGACCAGGGCGGCGATTGCATGGGGGGCAGTCTGGCTCGTCATGATCTCAGGTTCGGGTAATTTTGATTGCGGCTGCTTCGGTGCGCCGCAAGGCGAAAGTGGAAGTGCCAATGCGAACGGCAATGGGGTCGCCACTGGGGAAGCCGCGGCGTATGACGCGAACCCGTTCACCGGGAACGAAACCCAGTTCAAGCAGGCGCCGGACACCTTCTTCTCCCAGCCGGTGGTCTGCCCCTTCGTCCAGGCTCACTTCTGTGATGATGCCTGATTCTCCGGGGGCAAGGTGAGTGACGCGATGAATGCGGTTTTTCATGGGTGCGGCAGGTCACGAGTCGATTTCCAGTATAAACGAGAATGTTTCTTATTTGCAATTAGAGGGGGGCGAGGGGCATGCTAGAATGAATGCTGAAAGCCATTCCTAACCCCGATTTTCAAGTGGACAGCTTCCGATGACGCAGACCCTGACTTTGACACGCCCTGACGACTGGCATGTGCATCTGCGGGACGGTGAGGGATTGGCGGCGGTGGTTGCAGACACGGCCCGTCAGTTTGCCCGGGCCATTGTGATGCCTAATCTGAAGCCTCCGGTAACCACGGTGGCACTTGCCCAGGCCTACCGGGACCGGATCCTCGCGGCATTGCCAGCAGGGGCACAATTTAACCCGTTGATGACCCTCTATCTCACGGAAACCACCACTCCAGCCGAAGTCGAGCGTGCCCGTCGCAGCGGATTGATTTATGGAGTCAAGTATTATCCCGCCGGAGCAACCACTCACTCCGATGCAGGGGTGCGTGATCTTTCGCGCTGTCATGAAACGCTGAAAGCCATGGAAGACCTGGGCCTGCCACTTCTCGTGCATGGAGAAGTCACTGATCCGTCAGTGGACATTTTTGACCGGGAACGCGTGTTCATCGAACGGCACCTCATTCCTCTCGTGCAGCGCTTTCCTCGCCTCAAGCTGGTGTTGGAGCACATTACGACAGCCTCGGCGGTGAAGTTTGTACTCACTGCGGATGCTACCGTTGCCGCCACGGTTACTCCTCATCATTTGCTCTACAACCGGAACGCGCTTTTCCTGGGCGGGGTTCGGCCCCACTATTACTGTTTGCCGGTACTCAAGCGCGAAGAACATCGGCAGGCCCTGGTACGTGCAGTGACTTCCGGCAGTCCCAAGTTTTTCCTGGGGACGGACAGCGCCCCACACGCGCGCAGCGCCAAGGAGACTGCCTGCGGTTGTGCTGGTATTTACAGTGCCCATGCGGCTGTTGAGCTGTATGCGGAAGCTTTCGAGGCGGCAGGAGCCCTGGATCGCCTCGAGCCATTCGCGAGCCATTTCGGCCCCGACTTTTACGGTTTGCCGCGCAATACGTCGCACATCACCTTGCACCGCGAAACCTGGGAGGTGCCGGCTTCCTATCCGTTTGGTGCTGACAGTCTGGTGCCACTGCGGGCCGGGGAAACGATTGCCTGGCGATTGCAGCCCCGCGACTGATAGAATGGTGTGGGAAGCTGGCTGGGCAGCCGCCGCGCGCCTTTGGTGCGGGGAGGAAAGTCCGGGCTCCGCAGAGCAGGATGCCGGCTAACGGCCGGAGGCCGTGAGGCCATGGAAAGTGATACAGAGACTCAGACCGCCGAAGTGCTGCGTCAGCAG
>JAGWIW010000134.1 GCA_028866015.1 Betaproteobacteria bacterium | reverse complement strand
CGGCGAGGGCCTCGATCGAGAGGCCCGCCTTCACGCGCCGGACGTTCTTCTGGCTCAGTACCAGCTGCGAGAACGGGATGTCGCGCGAGGAGCTGAGCACGAGCTTGGGAACAGACTTGGTCATGGCAATTCTCCATGACGGGCTGCCGGGAGCCTTTCTCTCGGCCTCGACCCGTCACGAAGCAGAGCGCCGCCCTCTCACTCTGGAGAGAGCAGCGCCGCGCGGGAGAACTACGAGATGGTTCGGGCTCAGTGGACCCGGTCGAGCAACTTCTTCGCTTTGCCCTCCATGTCGAGACGGGCGTCCTGATGCGCCTTGTCGCGAGCCAGCGCGGTGATCCCCTGCACGAAATCAAAGATCGATTCGGGCGGACGGCCTTCCTCGGCAAGCACTGTCTCGATGATCTTGCCGGTCTCGGCCTTGGAGAAGCCGCGCGCCCGCAGGAAATCGCTGCGATCCTCGTCGGTCCGGGCAACGATCCGCTCGCGGGCTGCCTTGATGCCGTTGACGAAGGGCAGCGGCGAGGAGTTGGCGAAGCCTTCCAGCGCCGGTGCGGCTTCATGGGCAAAGCGGTTGGCCGCGTATTTGCTGTGGCGGATCGAGATTTCCTCGAAGTCCTCGACGCCCCAGAGGCACCTGTTCTGACACTCAGCCCGGAGATAAAATGATGCAATTCCTAAGGTTTTTGCTCCAACCTCGGAGTTCCACGCGTAGAAGCCCCGGAAATAGAGATCGGGCGACCCGTCGGGCAGACGGCCCGCTTCGATCGGGTTGAGATCGTCGACCAGGAACAGGAACACGTCCCGGTCCGAGGCGTAGAGCGTGGTCGTGTCACGAGTGACATCGACGCGCGGATTGTAGATGCCGGTCGACCAGTCGAGCACGCCCGGCACTTTCCAGCGCGTGTCGCCAGTGCCGTTGCCGGCGATCTTCTGCACGGCCTCGACCAGTTCGTGGTCGTAGATGCGTCCGTAGTCGGGACCAGTCACCGCGCGCAGTTCGAGGCGGCCCCCGGAACCAGCATCGCCGGTTTCCAGGGTCTTGATCTGCTCGGTCCGGTTCGAGGTCAGGCCGTATTGCAGGTTGATTGCCGCCAGCGGCGCTGGAAGCTGGCGGAGGTAGGCGGCGGGGGCGCCGACCTGGCTTGCGAGCTGGCCGAAGCTCCAGTGGGTCGGCGTGACAGGCGCATCGGCGCCGGGCAGGATCAGCGCCAGGCGCTCGGGATCGTTACGATTCGCCTCGACGTGGATCAGCGCGCTTTCGACGACGCGGGTGCGGCTGCGCTCCGACCGGCCTCGCACCGAGCGGGCCAGATCGCCGAGCGAGAGAAACCGCTCATCGTCGGGCCGTGAAAACCACTCCGACGAAACCCGACCGACGCGCTCGCCGCGGGACACGTCAACCTTGTAGCCGCCGCTGACGTCACGGCGCGCATCGAGAACCTGCATGTTCATGGGGAAACCTCCATGACGGGCGGCCGGGAGCCTCTCTCGACCCTCATCCCGTCACGGCGAAGCCCGCCAGCCTCTCACTCTCCCCTGTTCATGATACGCGTCGCACGAGCGGCC
>JAGWIW010000061.1 GCA_028866015.1 Betaproteobacteria bacterium | reverse complement strand
GCTCCGCGCCTTTCCTGCGCGGTGGCCCGGTCAGCAATCCTGAAACCGTGGCGACAGCGATCCGCATCGGCAATCCCATGTCCTGGGATCTGGCCTGGGCTGCCGTGAAGGAATCGGGCGGCTGGTTTGACGAATGCACGGACGCAGAGATCCTGGAGGCGCAGAAACTGCTGGCGCAGAGTGAAGGCGTGTTCTGCGAACCTTCTTCCGCCACATCGCTGGCCGGCCTGATCAAGGACCTGAAGCGCGGCAAGATCAAGCAGGGCTCCACCATCGTGGCCACGCTGACCGGGCACGGCCTCAAGGATCCCGATACCGCCATTGCCCAAAGCCCGCAGCCCCATCTCGTGGCAGCCGAGCGCGGGGCCATCAGCGCCCTGATCCAACGTCATTTATAAACAAGGGCAGGGTTTTCCGCCTCTGCCCATAATCAACGAGGAGCTTTTATGGAAATCGTCCGTATCACAGACACTGAAGGACGCGTGCTGGACGCCGCGCTGCTGGCCAAGGCCGAAACCGTGCATCGCCAGTTGCGCCCGCAAATTCCCCAACCCTACGAAGCCAGCATGAAGCAGGTGTTTGCCACCGGAGCGGAAATGGTCGTGGCCGTGGAGAATGGCGACGTGTGTGGTGTTGCAGTATTCCGCATCACCATCAACACCATGGTGGGCAAGAAGATTTACAGCGAAGACCTGGTGGCGGATGCCAATACCACGGTCAAAGGGGTTGGGCGCGCCCTCATGGATTTCCTCAAGCAGGAAGGCAAGTCGCGTGGCTGCGTGAGCCTTGAGCTGGAGTCGGGCACCCAGCGCGAAGGGGCTCACAAGTTCTACTACCGCGAAGGCTTTACCATCAAGGCGTTCGGTTTCAAGCAGCCCCTGGCCTGAGACAGGCGGCAGCAGCACAAAAAAGGCAAACCCTGCGGTTTGCCTTTTTTATTGGTTACTCGTCGTCTGGGGTCGGCGGAGGGTGGCCGTCATAGATCAGGTTACGGCGTTGCTGCAGATAGGCATCGCGCAGGAAAGCGTAGGGATCCAGGGCTGCCGTTTCCAGCACGTTGGTGGCGGCCAGCAGGTTGGAGCGGGTGTTGACCACCTGGAAGGCATAAATTTCTGCTTCCTTGGTATACGTGGTGTGCAGGTTGGCGTACAGACCCACGGGATAATCCCCCACCAGGCCTAAGGAATCACGCAAGGTGCTGGGCCCCAGCAGCGGCAGAACCAGGTAAGTGCTGTTCTCCCATCCCCACACGGCCAGTGTCTGCCCGAAATCTTCACGATGGTGGGGCAGGCCGGCGGAAGTGGCCACATCGAACAGCCCGAAAATGCCCATGGTCGTGTTCATCAGGAAGCGTACGCCATCGTCGGATCCCTGCTTGAACTTGCCCTGGAGCAGGTCGTTGGCGAATACGGTAACGTCGCTGATGTTGCCGAAGAAGTTGCTGACCCCGGTGCGGACGAAATCGGGGGTCACGGCCACATAGCCTTTGGCTACCGGCTTCAGGACGGCACGGTCGAGCGTGTCGTTGAAGCGGTACATGGCCCGGTTGAACGGTTGCAGGGGGTCATTGTCAGCCGGATCGCTGGTGGCGGTGGCACAGCCACCCAGGAACAATGCGGCGCCCGCCAGGGCGGGCCAGAGGTATCGAGTGGTAAAGTTCATGGAGCGGGATTATAACTTGCCGTTCGGGCCTGAGGCTTGAATCGCGCAAAGTTATCCCCATTTTACAGTGGTATCCAAATATTTTGCGGACCCGGATCATGCGATTTGACAAGATGACCACGAAATTCCAGGAAGCTTTTGCCGATGCCCAGAGCCTGGCCCTGGCGCACGACAATGGCTATATCGAACCTCAGCACCTCCTGCTGGCGCTGCTTGGACAGTCCGATGGCTCCACCCAGGCACTGCTGACACGAGCGGATGTCCAGGTCGGGGCCCTCAAGCAGGCCCTGCAGGGTTCCCTGGAGCGTTTGCCCAAAGTGGAAGGCACCGGTGGCGAGGTCAACGTTTCACGAGACCTGGGCAACCTGCTCAACCTTACGGAACGGGAGGCCCACCGGCGCAACGACCAGTTCATCGCCTCTGAACTGTTCCTGCTGGCCCTTTTTGAGGACAAGGGGGAAACCGGCCGTCTGTTCAAACAGCACGGGGCACAGAAGGCGCGCCTGGAAAGCGCCATTGCCGCCATGCGCGGCGGGGCTTCCGTGGAAAGCCAGGCTGGGGAAGCCCAGCGGGAAGCCCTCAAGAAATACACCCTGGACCTGACAGAACGAGCCCGTCTGGGCAAGCTTGACCCGGTGATCGGACGTGACGATGAGATCCGGCGCGTGATCCAGATCCTGCAGCGGCGCAGCAAGAACAATCCGGTTCTCATCGGCGAGCCAGGCGTCGGCAAAACCGCCATCGTGGAAGGACTGGCCCAGCGTATCGTCAACGACGAGGTCCCCGAATCGCTGCGCAACAAGCGCGTGCTGTCGCTCGACATGGCCGCCTTGCTGGCCGGTGCCAAATACCGTGGCGAATTCGAGGAACGGCTCAAGGCCGTACTCAAGGAACTGGCGCAGGACGAAGGCCAGACCATCGTCTTCATTGATGAGCTGCACACCATGGTGGGGGCTGGAAAGGCTGAAGGAGCCATTGATGCAGGCAACATGCTCAAGCCTGCGCTGGCGCGCGGCGAACTGCATTGCGTGGGCGCCACCACCCTGGACGAGTACCGCAAGTACATCGAGAAGGATGCCGCCCTGGAGCGCCGTTTCCAGAAAGTTCAGGTGGGCGAGCCTTCCGTCGAGGATACCATCGCCATCCTGCGAGGCCTGCAGGAGAAATACGAACTGCATCATGGCGTGGAAATCACCGACCCGGCCATCGTGGCGGCAGCCGAATTGTCCCATCGCTACATTACGGACCGTTTCCTGCCCGATAAGGCCATCGACCTCATGGACGAGGCAGCGGCGCGCATCAAAATGGAAATTGATTCCAAGCCGGAGTCCATGGACAAGCTGTTCCGCCGGCTGATCCAGCTCAAGATCGAGCGCGAGGCCGTGCGCAAAGAGTCCGATGAAGCGTCACAGAAGCGCCTTGGGCTTCTGGAAGAGGAAATCCGGAAGCTGGAGCTGGAATACGCCGACCTGGAGGAAATCTGGAAAGCCGAAAAAGCCCAGGTGCAAGGGACTCAGCACGTGAAGGAAGAACTGGATCGGGTCAGGGCAGAAATGGAAGCGGCACAGCGTCGCGGCGATCTGCAAAAGGCGTCCGAGCTCAAATACGGTCGTATCCCGCAACTGGAAGCCCAGTTGCGCCAGAGCGACCAGCAGTCGGCTGCTCCCGTCCAGCCCAACAAATTGCTGCGCACCCAGGTGGGGGCGGAAGAAATTGCAGAAGTGGTGTCGCGTGCCACCGGCATCCCCGTGTCCAAGATGATGCAGGGCGAACGCGAGAAGCTGCTGCACATGGAAGAACAATTGCACCGTCGCGTGGTGGGCCAGAATGAGGCGGTTCGCCTGGTGTCAGATGCCATTCGCCGTTCACGGGCCGGTTTGAGCGATCCCAACAAGCCTTATGGATCGTTCCTGTTCCTGGGGCCCACGGGCGTGGGCAAAACCGAGCTGTGCAAAGCCCTGGCCGGATTCCTGTTCGATTCCGAAGAACACCTGATTCGCATCGACATGTCCGAATTCATGGAAAAGCACTCTGTGGCACGGCTGATCGGAGCGCCACCCGGCTATGTGGGCTATGAGGAAGGGGGCTACCTGACCGAAGCGGTGCGGCGCAAGCCCTATGCGGTGATCCTGCTGGACGAAGTGGAAAAGGCACATCCGGATGTGTTCAATGTGCTGCTGCAGGTGCTTGACGATGGACGCATGACAGACGGGCAAGGGCGCACGGTGGATTTCAAGAACACCGTGATCGTCATGACCTCGAACCTGGGATCGCAAATGATCCAGCAAATGGCCGGAGACGACTATGCGGTGGTCAAGCTGGCAGTCATGGCTGAAGTGAAAAACCATTTCCGGCCGGAATTCGTCAACCGGATCGATGAAATCGTGGTGTTCCATGGGCTGGGGTTGGAGCAGATGCGTTCAGTAGCCCGCATCCAGCTGCTTCATCTCCAGGAGCGCCTGGAGAAGATGGATCTTGGTTTGACGGTGTCTGATTCGGCCCTGGACAAGCTGGCAGAAACGGGTTTTGATCCGGTATACGGGGCGCGTCCGCTCAAGCGGGCCATCCAGTCCGAAATTGAAAATCCGCTGGCCATGCGCATCCTGCAGGGGGAGTTCAAGCCAAAGGACCGGATCCTGGTGGACACCGCGGCGGGAAAACTCGTGTTTTCCACGAAAAAATAGGACGTTACGGGTTGACAGGGTTGGCCTGCACATTGGAGAATTTAGGGCTTCAGATTACATGAAATGGTGATCCACCTTGGATTGTTCCAGTTTGAGCATTGTTGAACCCGGTCCTCTCGGAACGTTCCTGTCATGACGCTGTAACAGCGCCATGACTCAATTCCGGGGCTCCGGAATTGAGGTTTTATGGCGCAACTCACCGAATTTTTTACCCGGCTTGCCAAACGTCCCCCTGCGTCGCAGATGGCGGGCGCGAAAGTATCTACCCTGCTGATCGAGGTCGCCGGTGCGGATCCTGAAATGGCCCTGCGCCGTCTGGACAGCTCTGCGGAAGGGCTGCTCGACCGCGAGGCTGAAGACCGCCTGCTTGCCTACGGCCCTAACGCCATCGTGCAGGAACAGCACAAAAGCCCCGTCCGGCAGCTGATTTCCCACTTCAAGAACCCCCTCAACATCCTGCTGTTGACGCTTTCCGTGTTGTCCTTCTATTTGGGCGACAAGGAAGCGGCCGTCATCATCGCCATCATGGTGGCGCTTAGCATCACACTCACGTTCGTGCAGGAATACCGTTCCAGCAATGCGGCCGAACGATTGCGTGCCATGGTCAGCACCACGGCCACGGTGTTGCGCAAGGACCGGCGCAGCGGTGTTCCAGACGAGGTCAACCGCTATTTCAACATCCATTTGACCCCACACGGACCGCAACGCCGCGAAGTCCCCATTGATACGCTGGTTCCAGGGGATGTCATCCTGTTGTCGGCCGGTGACATGATTCCGGCGGATGTGCGCCTGCTGGGTGCCAAGGACCTGTTCGTTAATCAGGCTTCGCTCACGGGAGAAGCGCTTCCCGTGGAAAAATTCACCACGGCAGAAGCCGGTGATCGCAAGGACCCCCTGGGTTTGGGGAACATCTGTTTCATGGGCACCAACGTGGTGAGCGGAACGGCTTCGGCCGTGGTGGTGCTTACCGGGTCCAAGACCTATTTCGGCACGCTGGCGCAAATGGTGAGCGAGGAGCGGCCCCTCACCAGCTTTGACCGTGGCATCAACCAGTTCACCTGGCTGATGATCCGTTTCATCCTGGTGATGACGCCTTTGGTGTTCCTGATCAACGGGTTCACCAAGGGGGACTGGATGGAGGCATTCCTGTTTTCCATGGCCGTGGCCGTGGGGCTGACCCCTGAAATGTTGCCCATGATTGTCACAGTCAACCTGGGCAAGGGCGCGCTTGCCATGTCCCGCAAGAAGGTGATCGTCAAGCGCCTCAATTCAATCCAGAACTTCGGTGCCATGGACGTGCTGTGCACGGACAAGACCGGAACGCTGACCCAGGACAAGATCATCCTGGAAAAGCATGTGGATATTTACGGGCATGAAAGCGAGGACGTGCTGGAATATGCCTATCTCAACAGCTTCCACCAGTCGGGCCTGAAAAACCTGCTGGACGTGGCCGTCCTGGAATATGCCGGACTCAATGACCAGCTGAGGGTGGGCGCCAATTACCGCAAAGTGGATGAAATCCCCTTTGATTTCCAGCGCCGCCGCATGTCAGTGGTGGTGGAAGGCAAAGGTCGGCATTTGCTGATCTGCAAGGGGGCAGTTGAGGAGGTGTTCTCGTGCTGTACCCATGCGGAAGTGAATGGCGAGTCCATCGCCCTGGACCCTTCCCATCTGGAAAAACTGGTCCAGGTCACGCGCGAACTCAACGAGGATGGTTTCCGGGTGATCGCCATCGCCTACAAGGAAACGTTGCCCACCACGACCACCTACAGCATCAAGGACGAGTCCGACCTGACCCTGGTGGGTTACATCGCGTTCCTGGACCCGCCCAAGGACAGTGCCCGCGAGGCCATTGCGGCGTTGCACCGGCACGGGGTGCAGGTGAAGATCCTGACCGGCGACAACGAAGTGGTGACCCGCAAGGTCTGCCATGACGTGGGACTCAAGGTGGATCGCATTCTGCTGGGATCGGACCTGGCCAGTCTGACGGACGACCAGCTGGCCGAAGCGGCCGAACATGTCATGGTCTTTGCCAAGCTTTCCCCGGCCCAGAAGGCGCGGGTCATCAAGGCCCTGCATTTGCGCGGTCACGTGGTGGGATTCATGGGAGACGGCATCAACGACGGCCCGGCCCTCAAGACGGCGGACGTGGGCATTTCCGTGGATACCGCGGTGGATATTGCCAAGGAGTCGGCCGACATCATCCTGCTGGAAAAAAGCCTGATGGTTCTGGAGGAAGGGGTCATCGAAGGGCGCAAAGTGTTTGGCAACATCGTCAAGTACATCAAGATGGGGGCCAGTTCCAACTTCGGCAACATGTTCAGCGTGCTCGGTGCCAGTGCCTGGCTGCCGTTTCTGCCCATGCAGGCGATCCAGGTGCTGACCAACAACCTGCTCTATGACTTCTCGCAGACGGCCATCCCCACCGACCATGTGGACGAGGAGTACATTGCCAAGCCACGGCGCTGGGACATCGCAAACATCACCCGCTTCATGCTCATGCTGGGTCCCATCAGCTCGATTTTTGATTACGCGACCTTTGCCCTGATGTATTTTGTATTCCGGGCCACCACGCAAGGCGACAGCAGCCTGTTCCAGACGGGCTGGTTCGTGGAGTCGCTGTTGTCGCAAACCCTGATCATCCACATCATCCGGACCGGTCGTATTCCCTTCATCCAGAGCAGGGCCAGCCTGCCCCTCGTGCTGACCAGCATCACCATTTGCACCGTGGGCTTGTGGCTGCCTTATTCGCCCTTTGCCCATGCGCTGGGATTCACACCCCTGCCGCTGCAATTCTGGCCTTATCTGGTGGCCATCCTGATCGGGTACCTGACTCTCGCCCATCTGATGAAAAGCTGGTTCATCCATCGTTACGGCCTGAATTGATCGTGGAGGGCATGGAGCGCGTTTTTGGCCCCGGAGGATTGCTCGCCCGGGCGCTTCCCGGGTATCGCCAGCGCGCGTCACAGCTGGAGCTTGCCCAGGCCATCTACGCCGCCATCAATGCGGGAAAGTCACTGATTGCAGAAGCGGGCACCGGCACCGGAAAGACCTTCGCCTACCTGGTGCCCGCCTTGCTGGCGGGCGGCAAGGTGATTGTTTCCACCGGCACCCGCACCTTGCAGGACCAGTTGTTCAAGCGTGACATCCCGATGCTGCGCGATGCATTGCAGTTGCCGCTTACCGTGGCTTTGCTCAAAGGACGCAGCAATTACGTCTGCCATTACCATCTGGAGCAGGCCCGGCTGGAAGGGCGCTTCAGGGATCGGGCGGAGGTGGCCCATTTGCAGGAAGTGGCAGCATTCGTGGAATCCAGCGCCAGCGGCGACATTGCGGAATTGACAGCGGTTCCGGAACATTCCGGAGTGTGGTCCCTGGTGACATCCACGCGGGACAACTGCCTCGGTCAGCAATGTCCCCACCATGCCCGCTGCTTCGTGCTCTCTGCGCGCAAGGAAGCACTGCAGGCCGATCTGGTGGTGGTGAACCATCACCTTTTCTTTGCAGACATCATGCTGCGCGATGAAGGGGCTGGCGAACTCCTGCCGCAATGCAATACCGTGATCCTGGACGAAGCGCACCAACTGCCGGACACGGCGTCCACTTTTTTCGGGCAAACCTTATCCACCAGCCAGCTCATCGACCTGGGACGCGACGCCATGGCCGCGGCGCTGGAGTCTTCCGTTGAAATAGGGGACATTTCGGATGCGGCCCTGGCCTTGCAAAAGGCCGCGCGCGATCTGAGGCTGTCCATTTCGCTCAAGGAAGGGCGTCTGGCCCAGGGCCAGTGGCAAA